>CBFGUK010000004.1:0-78185 GCA_965651925.1 uncultured bacterium
TGTCGGTGTTCCCTTTCACCCGTTACGGAGGACGATCATGAAAGTCGGAGAGATCATGTCGGCGGCGCCGAGTGCCTGCGGACCGGACGACAACCTGCGCAGCGTCGCGCGCATCATGTGGGATCAGGACTGCGGCAGCGTGCCGGTGGTCGATGCCGAGAACCGGGTGATCGGCATGATCACCGATCGCGACATCTGCATGGCCGCGATGCACACCGGCCGCACGCTCGAGGAGTGCGACGTCGCGTCGACGATGACGCGCACGCCGCAGACCTGCCGGCGCGACGATGCGATGGAGCAGGCCGAGCGGGTGATGAGCGAGCACAAGGTCCGGCGCCTGCCGGTGGTCGAGGCGGACGGCACCCTGTGCGGCGTCATCTCGCTCAACGACATCGCCCTCGCGACGTCACGCAACGTCCGGCAACAGAGCGCCGCCGGCGCGGCCCGCACGCTCACCGAGACCCTCGCGGCGATTTCCGAGCACCGGCCGAACCCGGGCTCCGCCGCGGCCGCCGGCGGACACTGACGGCGGCTCCAGACGGTCAAACCGCCAAGACGCCACGGACGCCAATTCCGGAAGAGACGCTCTCCGCGCAGCGATGCCGTGTTCTCGTTGCGGACCTGGCGTCTCTGGCGGTGTAGCTTCTGATTTGGTGGGCAAACCCACTGGCGGCTGAGATCGCGCCCGTGCGGCATGCCCCCCCGCGACGGCCGGTTGACCGTCCGTAACCGTCATCGGATGCTGGTTGCATGGCTGGGCACAGCAATCGCCTCGTGCACGAGTCGAGCCCGTATCTGCGCCAGCATGCGCACAATCCGGTCGACTGGTACCCGTGGGGCAGCGAAGCCTTCGAGCGGGCGCGCCGCGAGCACAAGCCGGTGCTGCTCAGCATCGGTTACTCGGCGTGCCACTGGTGTCACGTCATGGAGCGCGAGTCGTTCGAGAACGACGCGATCGCGGCGCTGATGAACGCGCACTTCGTCAACGTGAAGGTCGATCGCGAAGAGCGCCCCGACGTCGACCACATCTACATGAACGCCGTGCAGCTGCTCACCGGCCATGGCGGCTGGCCGATGACCGTCTTCCTCACGCCCGACGGCAAGCCGTTCTACGGCGGCACCTACTTCCCGCCCGAGGACCGCCACGGGCTGCCGGGATTTCCGCGTCTCCTGACCGCGATCGCCCAGGCGTGGGCGGAGCGTCCGGACGACGTCGAGCGCTCGGTCAGCGATCTGCACCAGCGCCTGCGCGAGCTCGAGGCGCATCGCGCCGGTGCCACCGTGCCCGGCGCCGAGACGGTGCGCGACGCCGCGGAGCAGCTCGCGCGCGCCTACGATGCGCAGTACGGCGGCATCGGCACGGCGCCGAAGTTTCCGAATCCGGCGGTCTTCGATCTCTTCCTGCGTGTCGGCGCGCGCAGCGGCGAGGGGCGCTTCACCGACATGACGCTGCACACGCTGCGGCGCATGGGCGACGGCGGCATCTACGACCAGCTCGGCGGCGGCTTTCACCGCTACTCCGTCGACCAGCGCTGGCTCGTCCCGCACTTCGAGAAGATGCTGTACGACAACGCGCAGCTCGTGCCGCTCTACCTGGCGGCCTGGCAGCAGAGCGGTGACGCGGTCTTCGCGCGCATCGCGCGCGAGACGCTCGACTACGTGCTGCGCGAGCTGCGCGATCCCGCCGGCGGGTTCTGGTCGACGCAGGATGCCGACAGCGAAGGCGAAGAGGGTCGCTTCTTCGTCTGGGACGAGCACGAGGTGCTGGCGCTGCTCGGGCCCGAGCTCGGCCCGCTCGCATGCCGTTACTGGGATGTCACCGCGGCGGGCAACTTCGAGGGCCGCACCATCCTGCACGTCACGCGGTCCGTCGAGCAGCTCGCCCCCCAGCTCGGGCGCGACCCCGAGCAAACGCGGCGCGACCTCGAGCGCGCCCGCGCGATCCTCTTCGCGGCACGCGAGCGGCGCGTGAAGCCCGGCCTCGACCGCAAGGTGCTGACGGCGTGGAACGGTCTGATGATCAGCGCCTGCGCGCGCGCCGCGGAGGCGCTCGACGAGCCGCGCTACCGCCAGGCGGCGCTCGATGCCGTCGCGTTCATCGAGCGCGAGCTGCAGCGCGGGGACCGGCTGCTGAGCACGTGGACCGACGGTGTAGCGAAGCTCAACGGCTATCTCGACGACTACGTGTTCGTTGCCGCCGCGCTCGTCGACGTCTTCGAAGCGGTGCAGGACCGCCGCTATCTCGATCGGGCCGTGCGCCTGATGGACAGCGCGCTCGCCCATTTCTGGGATGCCGAGGCCGGTGGCTTCTTCTTCACCAGCGACGACCACGAGGCGCTGATCGTGCGCAGCAAGCCCGGCTTCGACGGCTCGATTCCGTCCGGCAACTCGGTGGCGGCGCTGACGCTCCTGCGCCTCGCCGACCATCTCGATCGCGACGACTACCGGGAACGGGCGGAAACCATCCTGCGGCTGTTCGCCGAGCCGATGCGGGCGCAGCCGTTCGGCTTCGCGCACCTGCTCGCCGCGGTCGACTACTACAGCGACGGGGCGCGCCAGATCGCGGTGGTCGGCGATCCCGCCGCCGCGGACACCGCCGACCTGCTGGCGCGCATCCGCCGCACCTACGTGCCGAACCGCCAGCTGCTGCTGCTCGATCCGCACGACCCGACGCCACGGCCGGCGCTGCTCGCCGGCAAGGAGGCGCGCGACGGGCTGCCGACCGTCTATGTCTGCCACCGCCGCACCTGCTCGCCGCCGGCTACGGACTGGCAGGACATCGCTCCCCTCCTCGCGTGAACGACTCCGATCGCCCGAAGGCCGCCCCGCCGGCCGATCACGTCATCCCGCTGAGCGACCCGAGCCTCGAGCCGACGAGCGCCGAGGTGGCCGACGCCTCACCGCTCAGCCGCGACGAGAAGCGCGCGCAGGCGCGCGTGCGCCGGCTGATCGACGACATCGTCGCCACCGCTCACGCGCTCGAGCACAGCGGCGCGAGCGTCGGCGAGCTCAAGCTCGTGGCGCGCGCCCTCGAGGAGATGCGCTGCGGGTTCGAGATGTTCGACCCGTATCGCGACGTGCGCAAGGTCGCGACGTTCGGCTCGGCGCGCACCGAAGCGGACGATCCGTACTTCCGCACCGCCGAGCGCTTCGCGCGCGCCATCGTCGAGCACGGCTTCATGGTCATCACCGGCGCCGGCGGCGGCATCATGGAAGCCTGCCAGCGCGGCGCCGGCCGCGAGCGCAGCTTCGGCGTCAACATCCGGCTGCCGTTCGAGCAGGACCCGAACGCCTTCATCCACGGCGATCCGAAGCTGATGTCGTTCAACTACTTCTTCACGCGCAAGCTGTTCTTCATCAAGGAAGCGCACGCCGTGGCGCTGTTCCCCGGCGGCTTCGGCACGCACGACGAAGGCTTCGAGACGCTGACCCTGCTGCAGACCGGCAAGTGCCAGATGATGCCGCTGGTGCTCCTCGATCAGCCGCGCGGCACGTACTGGAAGACCTGGCACCACTACATCAAGGAACACCTGCTGCGCCGCGGCATGATCTCGCCCGAGGATCTGCACCTCTACCTCGTCACCGACGACTGCCAGGAGGCGGTGCAGGCGATCAGCAAGTTCTACCGCGTCTATCACTCGTCGCGGTACGTGAAGGATCTGCTCGTCATCCGCACCACGGTGCCGATTCCCGCGGCGCTGCTCACCGAGCTGACGCGCGAGTTCGGCGACATGCTCACCAGCGGCGCGATCGAGGCGGTGAAACCGTTCGCCGTCGAACGCGACGATCCGGCAACGCTGCAGTTGCCGCGCATCGCGCTACGCTTCGACCGGCGGCGCTACGGGCGCCTGCGGCAGCTCATCGATCGGCTGAACGAGGTGTGATCGGCGCGCTGCCGCGCGCGTTCAGCCGCCAGGACGCCAGGCCCCGAAACGGATCCGGACGTGGCGTCCCTTGGCGGTTGGTCTCGAGGCGCCGGCAGCGTGGCGCGCTACTGCATGGTGCCGAACAGCACCCAGACCGCGCCGAGCACGATCGCCATCAACGCGGCGCCGCGCAGCGCATAGTCCGCCGGGGTCGTCGGCAACACATCGGCTCGCGCCGGCATCGGCGGCGGCAGGGGCTGTGACGCCGGCGCGCGGGGTGGCGGCGTCGCGCGGGTCGGCCACGCCGCGGCCGGCACGGGTTCCCACTGCCTCGAGCGCAAGGAAGCGCTCCTGCCATTGCCGCTTCGCAGACTGAGCTCCGTCATCGCGACGGAACGCTTTCGCATGGGGCATGCCACGCCGGCACCGCCGGATGTTCCGACAGCGGACCCCATGCGTGGTGCTGCAGCGCGACGCGCGGGTGACACTCGCGGTGCCGCGCAGCGGCATCAGTGATACGGGCTCGCCGGCGGGATCACTGGACCGAGGGGCGTTGCCCATCCAGCCCGACTGATCTGCCACAACGGGCGGAGAGGACACCGGGTCGCCGGTCACATCGGATCTGATGTGACCGCTACTTCGAGATCGTGTCCTCCGCGCTTCTCAGGGGCTGCGCGTCGTCACACGACATGACCGGGCATCTGCCTTGGCCGCCCTCACGCCGGGAGGCTCAGGAGGCGGTGCGCGTCGAGCATCTTCTCGCGGATCGGCACGCCGATCGGGCAGGTGCCGGTGCACGGGGCGCTGCACGACGCGCACACGCTCGCGGCGCGATCGAGCTTCGCGTACAGGCGCATGCCTTCCTTCTCCCAGCCGTAATCGCGGAAGTACATGCGGTAGCGCAGCACATCGTTGATCGCGAGCTGCTCGGGGCAGGCGCCGAGGCAGATGCCGCAGTGCGGCTGGCAGTAGTCGCCGCGCGTCAGCTGGTCGTAGCGGTCGAGCAGCGCGACGTCCTGCGCGCTCGGCGGGGTGCCCGAGGCGGCGAGATACTCGTCGAGCTGCTCCGGCTGCCAGAATGAGACCACCAGCGCCGACACGTTCGGGTTCGACAGCACCCAGCGGAACGCCGCCTGCGAGTAGGCCGCCTGCTCGCTGCGGAACTCGGCGAGGTTGGTGTGCATCGCGCCCTTCAGGGTCTTCATCGCGACGACGCCGACGTCGTGCTGCTTCGCCTTCTCGAGGATGTGGCCGAAGCTCGGCCACATGCCGTAGTGGTAGGCGAGCATCATCACGTCGAAGCGCCCCGAGTCGATCGCCGCGTTCGCCACCTCCTCGAGGTTCGGCGTGTGCGTGCTGACGCCGAGGAAGCGCACCTTGCCCTGCTCCTTCAGGCGGTCGAACGCCTCGTGGATGTTCGGCGCCATGAGGCGGTCGACGCGGTCGCAGGAATGCACGTGGATGAGGTCGACGTGATCGGTCTGCAGGCGGCGCAGGCTGGCCTCGACCGCCTCGATGATCTGCGGCACCGGCGTCTCGTTCGGCAGGTGGCCGTCGGCGACGCAGAACTTCGTCGCGACGAACATCCGGTCGCGGTGGCCCTTCATCGCCTCGCCGAGGATGAACTCGGAGTTCGTGCCCGAATAGTCGGGCGAGGTGTCGAAGTACGTGATGCCGCGATCGATCGCGGCACGTGCGAGCTCGATCGCCCGCTGGGCGCTTTCTCCCTCGGTCCCCGCGGCGCCGATGCGGCCGGCGCCGAGCGAGATGTCGGAGACCTCGACGTTCGTGCGCCCGAGGCGGCGATAGCTGCGCACCGTGGCGCCCTGCCAGCCATCCTGCGGGGCCGGCGCCAGGTACTCGACGTCGGCGGCGAAGAAGTCGCCCGCGACCGGCAGCCATTTGCGGTTGCGCAGCACGGCGGCACCGAGGCCCGCCGCGGTGGCGGCGACGGTCGCCCCGCCGGCGCCGAGGGCGCGCAGCGCCACGCGGCGCGTCGCATGCGTGCCGGACAGGATCGCCGCCGCCTGCGGCGCGGCGAGCGGCTCGAACAGCCCGCGCGGCGGGCACGTCGGGCAGACCGGTTGCCGGCGCCGCACGAACGTCGCCGCGACCGCGAGGAGCAGGACCGCGCCCGGCACGAGCACCTTCCACAGCGGCAACTGCGTGCGGTCGAGCCCTTCGGCGAGATCGTGCACGAACTGGCCGCCGAGCACGTAGGCGAGCAGCAGTCCGAGCACATAGAGGCCGATCACCACCACGCGTCGCACCCGCACCACGCCGGGATTCCGGGAACTACCGCAGTGTGGACACTGCATGCGCCACCTCCGTCTGGGGTGCCGCGACCCTTAGCGCGCGCCGCGGGACCGTGTCCATTGCCGCCGCGCGCCGCGGTCGTGCCCTGCGGCTTGCGGGGATGGCACCCTTCGGGTAGGAGCGGTCGGCGGCGTCGGGCCGCTGGGCGGGCGGTGCCTCGGGAACTCGCATGGCGCTGGACAGATCATCGCGGCAACGGCCCGCGCAACGCTACACGGTGCTCGCCGTCGAGGTGCTCGGCCTCGCCATCCTCTGGCTCCTGTTCTCGGGCAAGTTCGACGCGCTGCATCTGGCGTTCGGTGCGCTGTCGATCCTGATCGTGCTCGCCATGTCGGGCGACGTGCTCGCCCCGACCGGACCCTCGTCGGAAGTGGCCCAGCTGGCGCGCGTGCAGCCGCTGCGGGCACTGGCGTATCTCGCCTGGCTGGTGCGCGAGATCGTCGTGGCGAACATCGACATCGCCAGGCTCGTGCTCCATCCGCGCATGCCGATCGATCCGGTGCTCGGCTGCTTCCGGACGCATCTCCCCGGGCGCCTGCCCAAGGTCGCGCTCGGCAACTCGATCACGCTCACGCCCGGCACGCTGACGCTGCACATCCGCGGCACTGAGGTGATCGTGCACGCGATCACGCCGGGCTCGGCGACCGGTCCGACGATCGACGAGATGGAACGGCGCCTGGCGGCCGTGTTCGGCGCGCCGCCGCCGCCCGCGCCGGTGGCGATGTCGCTGTCGCGCGGCCTGCCGCCGGCGCGGGGAGCGCAGCGCCCGTGACCGTGCTCATCATCGGGCTGGCGTTCGTCCTCGTCGTCGCCAGCCTGCTGCCGTTCTACCGCGTCGTGCGCGGGCCGACCATTTTCGACCGCATGATCGGGGTCGGCGTGATCGGCACCAAGACCGTCATCCTCGTCTGCCTGGCCGGATTCGCGTACGGTCGGATCGACATGTTCATCGACATCGCGATCGCGTACGCGATGCTGAACTTCATCGGCACGCTGGTGATCGCGAAGTATCTCGCCACCACACGCGAGGTGCCGCGATGATCGCGCACCTGCTCGGCATCCCGTTCCTGATCACCGGGGCGGCGTTCGCGCTGATCGGCAGCATCGGCGTCGTGCGCCTGCCGGACTTCTATTCCCGCACGCACGCCGCCAGCAAGCTCGACACGCTCGGGCTGGGCCTGTTCATGATCGGCCTCGCGATCCTCAACGGCGCCGACCTCGACAGCGGCAAGCTCCTGCTGATCGTCGTGTTCGTCGGCATCGCCAACCCCGTCGCCGCGCACGCGCTCGGGCGCGCGGCGCTGCGCGCGCGCCTCGCCCCGTGGGTGCGGCCGGACACCGACGGCGACGACGCGGAGGACGGCCGGTGATCGCGCTGCTGTTCGTCCTGGCGACGGTCACGGCGCTCGTCGCGCTGCAGCTCCGCGACCTGCTCGCCGCCACCGTGGCGCTGTCGGTGTTCAGCTTCC
Organism: uncultured bacterium; assembly: GCA_965651925.1. Taxonomy (GTDB): domain Bacteria; phylum Desulfobacterota; class Binatia; order HRBIN30; family CADEER01; genus CBFGUK01. The sequence continues at coordinate 7,652 of CBFGUK010000004.1, forward strand.
TCGTCGCGCTGCTCTATGCGGCGCTCGGCGCGGTCGACGTCGGGTTCAACGAGGCGGTGCTCGGCGCCGGCGTGACCGGCGTGCTGTTCGTCGTGGCGCTGTTCCACACCCGCCGGAGATCGGTGGATTGAACGCGCTCGCGCTGCTCACCGTCGCGGCGTGCGGGCTCGTGCTGCTCGCCGCCGGCGCCGGCCTGCCGGCCTTCGGCGATCCGCAGGCGCCGGCGGCGCTGCACGTCGCCGACGCGTACATCCGCGGCTCGTACGTCGACGCGCACACGCCGAACATCGTGACGACGATGATCGCCGACTACCGCAGCTTCGACACGCTCGGCGAGTCGATCGTCGTCTTCACCGCCGGGCTCGCGTGCATGCTGCTCCTGCGCACGCCGGTGCCGCTGCCGCCGGGCAGCATCGGCCGGCCGCAGCCGAGCATCATCTCGGATGTCGTCGCGCGGGCGATGGTGCCGTTCATCCAGATCTTCGGTCTCTATGTCGTCTTCCATGGCCACTACAGCCCGGGCGGCGGCTTCCAGGGCGGCGCGCTGATCGCCGGCAGCATCCTGCTGGCGCGCGTCGTGTTCGGGTACGAGCCGTCGCAGCGCATTTTCCCGACGCGCCTCGCCACGCCGCTCGGCCTGCTCGGCATCGCCGTGTACGCCACCGTGGGCCTCGTCGCGCTGCCCGCCGGCAGCGGGCTGCTCGACTACGCGCAGCTGCCACTGCCGCTGCCGGCCGACCTGCGCCGCAACTGGGGCATCCTGCTGGTCGAGATCGGCGTCGCGCTCGCGGTGAGCGGCACGCTGGTGTCGATCTTCGACGACCTGGCGCGCGGCGGCCGCGGCTGGCGCGCCTCCCGGGCCCGCTAGATGGACTGGCCGCTTGCCACCGCGGTGCTCGACCGCGCGCCGTACGTGTTCACGGTCCTGCTGCTGCTCATCGGCCTGCACGCGATGATGGTGAAGCAGAACCTGCTGAAGAAGCTGATCGGGATGAACGTGTTCCAGGGCGCGATCATCCTGTTCTACATCGTCTTCGCCTATCGCCACGACGCGACGGTCCCGGTGCTCGACGCGGCGATCACCGATCCGACGGCCTACCACAATCCGATTCCGCACGGCCTGATGCTGACCGCGATCGTCGTCTCGGTGGCGACCTCCGGCGTGGCGATGGCGCTCCTCATCCGCATCTATCGCCGCTTCGGAACGATCGACGAAGCGGCGCTCCTCACCCGCCTGCGCCGCACGCCGCCGTCGTGATGCCCGTCTACCCCGAAAGCATCCTGCCGGTCGGCATCTCGGTGCTGCTGCTTGGCGGTGCGGTCCTGACCGTCGGCAGCGGCCTCGTGCGCCGCGAGCTGGCCTGGCCGGTGGCGTTCGCCAGCCTCGTCGCGACGCTCGCCGACGCGCTGGCGCTGCTCGCGGCGGTGATGCGGCAGGGGCCGGTGCGCCATACGCTCGCCGGCTGGCCTGCGCCGATCGGCATCGAGTACGTCGTCGACGGCCTCGGCGCCTTCGTCGTCGCCGTCATCGCCGCGATCGCGGTGGTGGTGGCCATCTACGGACGCGAGGCGATCCGCCGCGAGACGCCCGATCAGGAGGTCGCGTTTCTCGGCATGCTGCTGACCCTGCTCCTCGGGCTCACCGGCATGGTGCTCACCGGCGACCTGTTCAACCTCTACGTCTTCTTCGAGATCAGCGCGCTCGCCGGCTACGCGCTGCTCGCCGTCGGCAGCGATCGCGCCCCGCTCGCGAGCTTCCGCTACCTGCTGCTCGGCACCACCGGCGCATCGTTCTACCTGCTCGGCATCGGCTTCCTCTACTTCCTGACCGGCAGCCTGAACATGGCCGACGTCGCGCGGCTGCTGCCGGCGGTGCAGGACAATCCCGCCGTGCCGGTGGCGCTGGCGCTGATCATCATCGGGGTCGCGCTGAAGATGGCGATGTTCCCGCTCTACGCGTGGCTGCCCGACGCGTACACGTACGCGAGCAGCACGACGACGGCGATCATCGCCCCGGTGATGACCAAGGTCGCGGCGTTCGCCCTGCTGCGCGTGCTGTTCTTCGTCTTCGGCGTCGAGCTCGTCGCCTCGCTGCTGCCCGCCGGGCGGCTGATCGCCTGGCTGTCGGCGGTCGGTATCGTCGCGTCCTCCGTGATGGCGATCGCGCAGCGGGACGTGAAGCGGATGCTCGCCTACAGCTCGATCGCGCAGCTCGGCTACATCGGCGTCGGCATCGGCCTCGCGAACCCGTTCGCGCTGATCGGCGCCGTGCTGCACATCCTCAACCACGCGACGATGAAGTGCTGCCTGTTCCTCGTCGCCGGCAGCGTCGCCCAGCACGCCGGGCGCTCCTCGGTCGGCGAGTACGCCGGGCTCGGCCGGCTGATGCCGTGGAGCTTCGCGAGCTTCACGATCGCGGCGCTGGCGATGGTCGGCCTGCCGCCGACGAACGGCTTCTTCAGCAAGTGGTATCTCGTGCTCGGCACGATCGCCGACGGCGACTGGCTGCTCGTCGCCGTGGTCGTCGGCGCGAGCCTGCTCACCGCGGTGTACTTCTTCCGCCTGCTCGAACGCATCTACACGTACCCGGTAACCGGCGGCGTGGCCGCGCCGCACGGCGACGTCGCGCTCGCGATGCGGATCCCGGCGGTGGTGCTCGGCGTCGCCGTGCTGGTCCTCGGCCTGTGCAACGCGTGGATCGTGACCTCGGTGCTGCAGCCGTCGCTGCCCGCCGGGGCGCGCCTGCCCGGCATGTGAGCATGGACGGCGCCGCGGTCCTCTCGCTGCGTCCGTTCTGGGCGCTGCTGCCGTCGCTGCTGGCGGTGCCGCTGATCCTCGTCAGCCACGCGCGGCCGAACCTGCGCGAGACGTGGACGCTGCTCGCGGCGCTCATCAAGGCGGCGATCGTGCTCTCGATGATTCCCGCGGTGCTCGGCGGGACGACGTTCGACTGCCCGCTCTGGGAGCTGTCGCCCGGCATCACCCTCGCGTTGCGCGTCGATTCGCTCGGCCTCGTGTTCGCCATCGTCTCGAGCACGCTCTGGGTGCTGACCTCGATCTACTCGATCGGCTACGTGCGCGGCGCCGGCGAGCAGCACCAGACCCGCTACTTCGCCAGCTTCGCGCTCTGCCTGAGCGCGACGATCGGCATCGCGTTCGCCGCCAATCTGCTGACGTTTCTCGTCTTCTTCGAGATGCTGACGATCGCGACGTACCCGCTCGTGCTGCACAAGCAGACCGCCGAGGCGCGGTACGGCTCGCGCATCTATCTCGCGTATACCCTGCCCGCCGGACTGGCGCTGCTGCTTGCCACCGCGCTCACGTGGTCACTCGCCGGCACGGTGACGTTCGCGCCGGGCGGGTTCCTCGACGCCGGCATGGCCTCGCCCGCCACCCTGTCGGCGCTGTTCGTGCTCTTCGTGCTCGGTGTCGGCGTCAAGGCGGGCCTGATGCCGCTGCACGCCTGGCTGCCGGCGGCGATGGTCGCCCCGACACCGGTCAGCGCCCTGTTGCACGCCGTCGCGGTGGTGAAAGCGGGCGTCTTCGGCGTGCTGCGCGTCACCGGCTTCGTGTTCGGCCCGACGCTGCTCGGCGAGCTCGGCGTCGGCACCGCCCTCGCGTGGCTGGCGGGATTCACGCTGCTCGTCGCCTCGCTGCTCGCGCTCGCGCAGGACAACCTCAAGCGCCGGCTCGCCTACAGCACCGTCGGCCACCTCAGCTACATCGTGCTCGGCGCAGCGCTGGTGAACACGTGGAGCTGGGCGGGCGCGATCCTGCACCTCGTCTTCCACGCGACGATGAAGATCACGCTCTTCTTCTGCGCCGGCGCGATCTACGTGCGCACGCATCGCGAACAGATCAGCGAACTCGACGGCATCGGGCGCCAGATGCCGATCACCATGGCGGCGTTCGCGATCGGCAGCATCGGGCTCGCCGGCGTGCCGCCGGTCAACGGCTTCGTCAGCAAATGGGGGCTCGCCACCGGCACCGTGGCCGCCGACCAGCCGCTGCTGCTGGCGCTGCTGGCGCTGAGCGGCGTGCTCAACGCGGCGTACTTCTTCCCGATCGTGCATGCGGCGTTCTTCAAGCGCTCGCCGGCGTTTGCGCAGTTCGGCGAGGCGAGCGCGCTGCTCGTCGCGCCGCTGGTGCTGACCGCGCTCGCCTCGCTGGCGCTCGGCGTGGCACCCGACCTCGGCGTGCACGCCTGGCAGCTCGCCCACGCCACGGCGGTGCGGGTCATCGGAGCGCCGCTGCCATGAAGCTCGCCCGTCCGCAGCCGCGCACGCTCGCGTGGGCCGCCGTGGCCGGCACCGTCGCCGTGGCGCTGCCGCTCGTCGTGCCCGTCGAGCACCATTTCCCGTGGGACGCGGTGCCGGGCTTCTACGCGCTGTTCGGCGCCCTCGGCGGCGCCGCGATCGTCGTCGTGTCGAAGTGGCTCGGGCACGCGCTGCTGCAGCGCCCGGAGACGTGGTACGGCGAGGCCGACGCGCCCGAGCGGCCGGGGCCGGACGGACCGGCATGATCCTCGTACCGCCTGCCCTGCTGCTCGTCGCCGGCGCGGCGCTGCTGGCGGTCGCGCCGCGCGCCTGGCGCGCGCCGCTCGCCGTCCTCGTCCCGCTCGCCACCCTCGCCTATCTCGTCACCGGCGTGCCCGACGGCGCGTCGCTGCGCTGGCCGTTCCTCTCGTTCGAGCTCGAGGTGCTGCGCGCCGACCGGTTGTCGCTGCTGTTTGCCGGCATCTTCTGCCTGATCGGCGCCATCGCCGGCCTGTATGCGTGGCCGACGGCGGACGACGGCCAGCGCGTCGCGGCGCTGCTCTACACGGCGGGGGCGGTCGGCGTGACCTTCGCCGGCGACCTCTTCACGCTCTACGCGTTCTGGGAGCTCATGGCGGTCACCGCCGTCGTGCTCGTCTGGGCGCGGCGGACGCGCGGCGCGGCGCGCGCCGGGACGCGCTATCTGCTCGTGCACCTGACCGGCGGCGCGGTGCTCCTGGCCGGCATCCTGCTGCACGCCGGCACGAGTGGCTCGCTCGCGTTCGGCGCCTTCGATGCGAGCGCGCCGACGTTCGCCGCGTGGCTGATCCTCGTCGGCTTCTGCGTCAACGCGGCGGTGCCGCCGCTCGGCGCCTGGCTGCCCGACGCCTACCCGCGCGCCACCGTGAGCGGCGCGGTCTTCCTGTCGGCGCTGACGACGAAGACCGCGGTGTATGCGCTGCTGCGCGGGTTCCCCGGCTGGGAGATTCTCGTGCCATTCGGCGTGCTGATGACGCTCTACGGCGTCGTCTACGCCGTGCTCGCCAACGACATCCGCACGCTGCTCGCCTACCACATCATCTCGCAGGTCGGGTACATGGTCGCCGGCGCCGGTCTCGGCACGCCGCTGGCGATCAACGGCGCCGCGGCGCACGCCGTCTGCCACATCCTCTACAAGGCGCTGCTCTTCATGGGTGCCGGCGCGGTGCTCGCGACGACCGGGCGCAGTCACGTCTGCGATCTCGGCGGCTTCGCGCGCCGCCAGCCGTGGGTCGTGGCGCTGTACATGATCGGCGCGTTCTCGATCAGCGGCGTGCCGCTGTGGAACGGGTTCATCAGCAAGTCGATGGTGATCGCCGCCGCCGGCGAGGCGCACCGCGACGGCGCCTACCTGCTCCTCACGCTCGCGTCGGTCGGCACGTTCCTGTCAGTCGGCCTGAAGCTGCCGCACGCGACCTGGTTCGGGCCCGACCGCGGAATCCGCCCCGCGCCGACGCCGGTCCCGATGCTCGCCGCGATGGCGGTGGCAGCGGCGCTGTGCACGATCACCGGCATTGCCCCCGAGCTGCTCTACCGGCTGCTGCCGTATCCCACCGCCTACGACCCGTTCACCGCCACGCACCTGATCGAGAGCGTGCAGCTCCTGCTGTTCACGTTCTTCGCGTTCGCCGTGTTCCTGCCGAGCTTCGTCGGCGAGCGCACGATCGCGCTCGACACCGACGTGTTCTACCGCCGGCCCGCCGCGCTCGTGCGGCGCGTGGTCGTCGGCGGTGTCAACGCGCTGTTCGGCGCGGTCGAAGCCGCCGCCGAGCGCCTGGCGCGGGCCGCGGCGCAGGCGGTGCGCGATCCGAGCGCGTGGGGCGCGACCGGCCTGCGCCCGGAGGAGGATTTCGATCCCGACCTCGCGCGGCCGCCGCTGCTCACGCCGCTGCTGCTGACGATCGTCACCTTCGTCGCCGTCGCGCTGGCGCTGCTCTCCTGGCGCGCCTGACGGCGGGCGGCGCGGTCGCGCCCCGCTCGGGTGCGTGACGGCTGGGGACGCGACGCCGCGGTGGTGCCGCCTCAGGCCGGCTCGTCCTCCGCCTCGCCCTCGGTGCCGCCGTTCCCGTTCTCCTTGCCGTCGCCGTTCTCGCCCTCGGCCAGGCAGGCCACGCCGACGACCTTCTCGCCCTCGGCGAGGTCGATGAGGCGGACGCCCTGGGTGTTGCGGCCGATGATCGAGATGTCGTGCACCGGCATGCGGATGACCTTGCCGCCGTCGGTGATCAGCATGATGTGCTCGTCCTCGCGCACCATGCGCACGCCGACGACGCGGCCGACGCGTTCGGTGACGTTCATGGTGATCACGCCCTTGCCGCCGCGATTGGTGAGCCGGTACTCGTCGAGGCTCGTCCGCTTGCCGTAGCCCTTCTCGGCCACGGCGAGCAGCAGCGCGTCGGGCGTGACGACGTCGAGCGCGACGACCTCGTCGCCCGGCTCGAGCGAGATGCCGCGCACCCCGGCGGCGTTGCGGCCCATTGTGCGGACGTCGGACTCGCGGAAGCGGATCGTCTGGCCGCCGGCGGTCGAGAGCACGACGTCCTGGTTGCCGTCGGTCAGCCGCACGCCGACCAGCTCGTCGCCGTCGTTGAGCTTGATCGCGATGATGCCCGACGGCCGCGGGTTCGCGTACTCGTCGAGCGCGGTCTTCTTCACCGTGCCGTCCTTGGTGGCGAACAGCACGAAGCGGCCGGCTTCGAACTCGCGCACCGGCAGGAAGGCCGACACCTTCTCGCCGGCGCCGAGATTGAGCAGGTTGACGATCGCCTTGCCGCGCGCCGCGCGGCCGGCCTGCGGCAGCGCGTGCACCTTGATCCAGTAGAGCTTGCCGACGGTCGTGAAGACGAGGATGTAGGCGTGCGTCGAGGCGACGAAGAGGTGCTCGATGAAGTCCTCGTCCTTCGTCGTCGCGCCGATCCGGCCGCGGCCGCCGCGCCGCTGCGCGCGGTACTCGGCGACCGGGTTCCGCTTGACGTATCCCTCGTGGGAGACCGTCACCACCATGTCCTCTTCGGCGATGAGGTCCTCGATATCGAGGTCGGCGGCGGCGTCGACGATCACCGTGCGGCGGGCATCGCCGTACTGCTCGCCGATCTCGCGCAGCTCGGTGACGACGATCTTCGCGACTTCGCGCTCGTCGGACAGGATCTCCTGGTAGCGCGCGATCAGCTTGAGCGTGTCGGCGTGCTCCTCGAGGATCTTGTCGCGCTCCATGCTGGTCAGGCGCTGCAGCCGCATGTCGAGGATGGCTTGCGCCTGCAGCTCGCTGAGCCCGAACTGGCTGACGAGGCCGGCGCGCGCCGTCGCCGGATCGCTGGCGGCGCGGATGAGCGCGATCACCGCGTCGAGGTGCTCGAGCGCGATGCGCAGGCCTTCGAGGATGTGCAGCCGTTCCTGGGCTTTGCGCAGGTCGTACACCGTGCGCCGGGTGATGACCTCCTTGCGGTGGTCGATGAACACCCGCAGCGCATCGCGCAGCGTGAGGAGCTGCGGACGCCCGCCGACGATGGCGAGCATGTTGATACCGAACGAGTCCTGCAGCTGGCTGAGCTTGAAGAGCTGATTCTGCACCACTTCGGGGACCGCGTCGCGCTTGAGCTCGATGACGACGCGCATGCCGTCGCGGTCGGACTCGTCGCGCAGGTCGGAAATGCCGTCGATGCGCTTCTCGGTCACCAGCTCCGCGATGCGCTCGATCAGCCGTGCCTTGTTCACCTGGTAGGGCAGCTCGCGGACGATGAGCTTCGTCTTGCCCCGGTCGCCGCCGTCCTCGATCTCGACCTTGGCGCGCACGCACAGCACGCCGCGCCCGGTGGTGTACGCCTCGTGGATCGCGGCGCGGCCGTGGATGAACCCGGCGGTCGGGAAGTCCGGGCCGGGGATGTACTGCATCAGCTCGGCGCTGGTCAGGGCGGGATTCTCGACCAGGGCGATGAGGCCGGCGACGACCTCGCCGAGATTGTGCGGCGGGATGTTCGTCGCCATGCCGACGGCGATGCCCGAGGAGCCGTTGATCAGCAGGTTCGGGATGCGTGCCGGCAGGACCACCGGCTCCTGCGTCGTCTCGTCGTAGTTCGGCGCGAAGTCGACGGTTTCCTTGTCGAGGTCCGCCAGCATCTCGCCGGCGATGCGCGCCATGCGCACCTCGGTGTAGCGCATTGCCGCCGGCGGATCGCCGTCGACCGAGCCGAAGTTCCCCTGGCCGTCGATCAGCGGGTAGCGCAGCGAGAACTCCTGCGCCATGCGCACGATGGTGTCGTACACCGCCGAGTCGCCGTGCGGGTGGTACTTGCCGATGACGTCGCCGACGATGCGCGCCGACTTCTTGTACGGGCGGTTCCAGTCGTTGCTGAGGTCGTACATCGCGTACAGGGCACGGCGATGCACCGGCTTCAGCCCGTCGCGCGCATCCGGCAGCGCGCGCGCGATGATGACGGACATGGCGTAGTCCATGAAGGACTGCCGCATCTCGTCTTCGATGGAGACGGGAACCTTGTTCGTATTATCGGTCACTATCGCGAACCTTATTGCGAACCGTCGCCCATGATTCAGAGGGCGTTGGTTGTCAGCCGTCAGCGATCAGCTGTCGGCCACTCCGCATTTCTGGCTGAGAGCTGATGGCTGAAGCTGAGAGCTGCTTCACACATCCAGATTCTTCACCGTCAGCGCGTTGTCCTCGATGAACTTGCGCCGCGGTTCGACTTCATCGCCCATCAGCGTCGAGAAGACCTCGTCCGCCTCGTAGGCATCTTCGACCCGGACCTGCAGCAGCGTGCGCGTCGCCGGGTTCATCGTCGTTTCCCAGAGCTGCTCGGGATTCATCTCGCCGAGTCCCTTGTAGCGCTGGATGTCGAGCCCCTTGCGCGCCCGCGCGAGGAGCTCGGCGACGGCGGCCGTCAGCGTCGTCGCGCTGCTCGTCCGGTCGCCGCTGACGACGGTGAACGGGGCCTCGCCCGCGGCACGCGACGCCCGCGCGAGGCGCTGCAGCTCGACGAACTCCGGCGACTCACAGCACGCGGCGTCGACCACCGTCTCGTGCGCGCTGCCGTTCTGCCGGGCGCGGATCACCGCGCGCACGCCGCTGTGTTCGGCATCGTCGACGAGCGCGATGCGCAGCGGCTCGAGCTCCGGAGCGGCGGCGAGCATGCGCTGGCGCGCCCGCTCGAGCACCGGCTCGAGTGCGGCGCGGTCGGTGAACAGCGCCGGCGTCAGCTCCGGTTCGTGCGCGAGCGCGGCCATCACCGTCGGGTGCTTGCGCTGCCGGGACAGGATCGTGAGCACCTGCTCGAAGCGGGTGCTCTGGGTGACCAGCGTGCGCAGCGCCTCGCCGGCGAGCGTCGTGCCGTCGGCGGCGCGCAGCGTCGAATCGGCGATGCCGAGGTCGAGCAGGTACTCCTCGAGCGCATGCTCGTCCTTGAGGTACTGCTCCTGCTTCCCCTTCTTCACGCGGAAGAGCGGCGGCTGCGCGATGTAGATGTGGCCGCGCTCGATGAGCTCAGGGAAGTGGCGGTAGAAGAACGTCAGCAGCAGCGTACGGATGTGCGAGCCGTCGACGTCGGCGTCGGTCATGATGATGACCGTGTGGTAGCGCAGCTTGCCGATGTCCTTGTCCTCGGGCTTGCCGATACCGGTGCCGAGCGCGGTGATCAGCGTGCGGATCGCATCCGAGGACAGCATGCGGTCGAAGCGCGCCTTCTCGACGTTCAGGATCTTGCCGCGCAGCGGCAGGATCGCCTGGTTCGAGCGGTCGCGCCCCTGCTTGGCCGAGCCGCCGGCCGAATCGCCCTCGACGATGTAGAGCTCGGACTTCGCCGGATCGCGCTCCTGGCAGTCGGCGAGCTTGCCGGGCAGGGCCGCCGAATCGAGCGCGCCCTTGCGGCGCGCGAGCTCCTTCGCCTTGCGCGTCGCCTCGCGCACGCGCGCCGCGTCGAGTGACTTCGAGACGATCGCCCGCGCCTCGGTGGGGTGCTCCTCGAGGTACTCGCCGAGCTTCTCGTTCACCAGGGCCTCGACGTGGCCGCGCACGTCGCTGTTGCCGAGCTTGGTCTTCGTCTGGCCCTCGAACTGCGGGTGCGGCAGCTTGACGCTGAGCACCGCGGTGAGTCCCTCGCGCGTGTCCTCGCCCTGCAGCTGCTCGCCGTTCTTCAGCAGGTTGTTCGCCGCCGCGTACGCATTCAGCGTGCGCGTCAGCGCGCCGCGGAAGCCGGTGAGATGCGTGCCGCCCTCGATCGTGTTGATGTTGTTCGCGAACGAGAAGATCGATTCGGCGTAGGTCTCGTTCCACTGCAGCGCCGCCTCGATCTCCATGCCGTCGCGCGACCCGGCGAGCGCGATGACCGAGGAGTGAATCGGCGTCTTGGCGCGGTTCAGATGGCGGACGAATTCCTCGATGCCGCCGCGGTAGAGAAACTCGTGGCGCTTCTGCGTCGCCTGCTCCTCGATGACGATGCGCACGCCGCGGTTGAGGAAGGCGAGCTCGCGCAGGCGCTGCGACAGGAGGTCGAAGCTGAACGTCGTCTGCTCGAAGATCTCGGCGTCGGGCTTGAACGACACCTTCGTGCCGGTCTGATCCGAGACGCCGGTCTCGGCGAGCGGCGCATCCGGCTTGCCGCGCCGGTAGCGCTGCGCATACACCTTGCCGCCGCGCTTGATCTCGACCGCGAGCGTCTCGGACAGCGCGTTCACCACCGAGACGCCGACGCCGTGCAGGCCGCCCGACACCTTGTACGCGCCGCTGCCGAACTTGCCGCCGGCGTGCAGCTTGGTCAGCACCACCTCGGCCGCCGAGATGCCCTCTTTCGGGTGGATCTCGACCGGGATGCCGCGCCCGTTGTCCTCGACCGCCACCGAGCCGTCGATGTGCAGCACGACGAGGATGTCGGTACAGAACCCAGCCATCGCCTCGTCGATCGAGTTGTCCACCACCTCGAAGACCAGGTGGTGCAGGCCGCGCTCGCCGGTGTCACCGATGTACATTCCCGGGCGCTTGCGGACCGCCTCGAGACCCTCGAGGACCGTGATGTTCGCGGCCCCGTACTCGGTGGAAGGAGTGTTTCCGTCTGCTACTGGATCGGGCTCAATCGTCACGCGTTTTATCCGCCGTTCGTAATCCGTCTGACCGTATCAGGTCCGGCGCCCGAATGAAAGGCGGTTGTGAAAAGAATATGCGTGATATTTCAGCCACTTACCGGATCGATTGACCCTTTTCGCCGGGCTGCTCGGAAGGCGCGCCGGAGGGCCGTGCAACGGGCGCGATCCGCGCCCGTTCTCAGAGCCGCATCGGCATCACGATATAACAGTAGTCTGCGTCGTCGACGGTGCGCACGACGCCCGGACTGACCTCGTCGTTGAGGCCGATCTCAATGCGCTTGTCGGCCGGCAGGACGGCGAGCACGTCGAGCAGGTAGCGGGCGTTGAAACCGATGCTGACCGGCGGGCCGTCATACTCGATCTCGAGCTCTTCGGCCGCCTCGCCGACGTCGGGGTTGATCGAAGTGATTTCGAGGCGCTGCGGCTCGACCTGCAGCTTCACGCCGCGCGTGCGCTCGCTGGAGACGATCTGGACGCGGCGCAGGGCCCCATGCAGGGCGGCCGCATCGACGAGCGCGTGCCGCTCGGAACGGCTCGGCACGACCTGGTGGTAGTCGGGGAACTCGCCTTCGACCAGGCGCATCGACATCTGCACGCGCCCGCGATTCACGTGCGCGAGCCCGCCCTCGACGCTCAGCTCGACCGGCTCCTCGCCGCCTTCGAGCACCTTGCGCAGCTCGGTGACCGCCTTGCGCGGAATGGTCACCGCCTTCGGCAGGTCCGCGCGGTCGACCGCCCGGGTGACCATCGCCAGGCGGTGCCCATCGGTTGCGACGAGCCGCAGGCGGCCATCGGCCTGCGCCTCGACGTGGATGCCGTTCAGGTTGGCGCGGGCGTCGTCGGCGGACACCGCGAACAGCGTGTACTCGATCATCTGCGCCAGCGTCTCGGCGGCGATGCCGACGGTCGCGGCGCCCTCCGGCGCCGGCGGCATGGCCGGAAACTCGCGCGGATCGAGGCCGACGAGGCGGAAGCGGGACTTGCCGGCCGCCACCTCGAGCCAGGCGTTGTCCTGCTGCCGGATGCGCAGGTCGCCCTCGGGCAGCTCGCGCACCACGTCGTACAGCTTGCGCGCGCTCGCGGTTACCGATCCGGCCTTCTTCACCGCCGCCGTGCAGACGCGGCGCACCGCGATCTCCTGATCGGTGGCGGCGACCACGACGCCATCGCCGCCCGATTCGATCAGCACGTTGGCGAGGATCGGCACCGTCGTCCGCCGTTCGACGATGCCCTGGGTCAGGTACAGACCGGCGAGAAGCTCACTGCGCTGGATGGTGAATTCCATGGCTCACCGCGTGCGCCATTCGGGCGCTACTCTGATTCTTTTTAAAAGAAGAAAGAAAAGAAACCAGTCGATAGTAGGGGCTGTGGATGTGTGGAAATCGGTGCGGCACATGGCCGAAACCAGCGTGCGGGTGCGGAGAACGGGTGCGGAAACCCGGCTGCGCGTCCCTGCCTCACCATTCCGCTCACATCCCCTCCACCGCGTCTCCGCATGTCATCCACAGGGGCACGCCGCGGGCGCACCGGCCGGCGGATTGATGGCGTACTCATGGCACTTCAGCTCGATCGTTCCAAGAGTCGCTCGAGGCGTTCGACGGTCGCGCGGAAGGCGGGATCCTCGCGCAGCCGGCGTTCGATGACCTGCGCCGCGTGGATGACCGTCGAGTGGTCGCGGCCGCCAAAGCGGTCGCCGATGACCGGGAACGACGCGCTCGTGTAGCGCCGGCAGAGATACATGGCGATCTGGCGCGGCTCGGTGACGTTGCGCGTACGCTTCTTCGAGCGCAGGTCGTTGGGGCGGATGCGGTAGAACTCGCAGACCGCCTTCTGGATCGACTCGATCGTCACCGCGTGCTCGGCGCGATCGCGCAGGACGCTCTGCAGGACCTCGCGCGCGAAGTCGACCGTCAGCGGGCACTTGTTCAGCGAGGCGAAGGCGCCCAGGCGCGTCAGCGAGCCCTCGAGCTCGCGGACGTTCGAGTCGATGTTGGTGGCCAGGTAGAGCGCGACCTCCTGCGGCAGCTCGATGCCCTCGACCTCGGCCTTCTTCTCGAGAATCGCGACCCGCGTCTCGATGTCGGGCGGCTGGATGTCGGCGATCAGGCCCCACTCGAAGCGGTTGCGCAGCCGCTCCTCGAGATCCGGGATCTCCTTCGGGAACTTGTCGGACGTGAGGACGATCTGGTGGTGACTGTCGTAGAGCGAGTTGAACGTGTGGAAGAACTCCTCCTGCGTCCGTTCGCGGCCGGCGAGGAACTGCACGTCATCGACGATCAGCACGTCGATGCGCCGGAAGCGGGACTTGAACTCGTCCATGCGGTCGCGGCGCAGCGCGCCGATGAGCTCGTTCATGAACGATTCGGAGGAGAGATAGACGACGCGCGCGTCCTCGTTGCGGTCGAGCACGCGGTGGCCGATCGCGTTGACGAGGTGCGTCTTGCCGAGGCCGACCCCGCCGTAGATGAACAGCGGGTTGTAGTGGTCGCCCGGCTGGTTGGCGACCGCCTGCGACGCGGCGTGCGCGAACTGGTTGCTCGCCCCGACGACGAACGTGTCGAACGTGTACTTCGGCAGCAGCGCCTGGCGGCGCGGCGAGACGCGCGGCGGCGGGGGCTCCTGCGGGGCCGGTGGCGGCGGCGGGAAGAGCTCCTGCTGCCCGCTGTTGGCGACCGTCAGCGTGATCGTGCGCAGGCCGCCCGCACTCGCCTGGACGAGCGCCCGCTCGAGCAGCGACAGGCAGCGCTCGCGCACGACATCGGCCGCCAGCTTGCCCGGCGCCTCGACGACGATCGTCTCGCCGCGCGCCACCACCGGCCGCAACCGGGCGAGTGTCTCGCGCACATCGGCTTCCGCGATCAGGTTGGTGACGGTCTCAAGCGCCGCCCGCCAGGTTTTTTCCATAGCTACCGGAGAAGTTGTCAACAGCCGGGGATCGTGAAAAACCGCCTGTATATCCGAGACGTTGCGGACGCTGTGCGGGGTCTCTCCACAGCGCAATCCACAGGTCGTTCCGGATCCGATGCCAGTAGTCTTTTGCGTCGGGAAAAGGAATGTTCCCCGCCGAGGACGGGCGAGCGATGTACCCCGTTCGCCGTGGGCGGGCAAGGAAAATCTCCGCCGGACGGCCGTTCGCGGCGGACGCACACGGCAGTGCCTGCGACGGCGCGGCGGGGGGCGAGAGGCGCGCGAATGCGGAGCAGTGTCGTCGGGCATCCGGGCGCAGCATCTTGCTCGGCACGGCGGCGAGAGATAGCGGCGCGGCATGAAGCACGGCATCTCCGAGAAGCTGTTCGCCGAGGCGGCAGCATTGATCCCCGGCGGCGTCAACAGCCCGGTGCGCGCCTGGAAGGCGGTCGGTGGGGCGCCGCGCTTCATCCAGCGCGCGGCGGGCTGCACGATCACCGATGCCGACGGCAACTCGTACATCGACTACGTCGGCTCGTGGGGGCCGATGATCGTCGGCCACGCCCACCATCAGGTGCTGCGGGCGATCCAGGCGGCGATGAAGGAGGGCACGAGCTTCGGGGCGCCGACGCCGCGCGAGATCGAGATGGCGCGCCGGCTGACGGCGGCGCTGCCGTCGATGGATCAGGTGCGCCTGGTCTCCTCCGGCACCGAGGCGACGATGACCGCGATCCGCCTCGCGCGTGCCTTCACCGGGCGGCCGAAGATCATCAAGTTCGACGGCTGCTATCACGGCCACGCCGACGCCCTGCTGGTGCGCGCCGGCTCGGGCGCGATGACGCTCGGCGTCCCTGACAGCCCGGGGGTGCCGGAGGCGATCGCCAGCCTGACGCTGGTGGCGCGGTTCAACGATCTCGACGAGCTCGCGGCGCGCTTTGCCGCCGAGGGCGAGGCGATCGCCGCCGTCATCGTCGAGCCGGTGGTCGGCAACATGGGTCTCGTCCCGCCGGCACCGGGGTTCCTCGAGGGGCTGCGCCGACTGACCGCCGATCACGGCGCGGTGCTGATCTTCGACGAGGTGATGACTGGCTTCCGCCTCGCCTGGGGCGGCGTGCAGAACCCCATGGGCATCCGGCCGGACCTGACCTGTCTCGGCAAGGTGATCGGCGGCGGCCTGCCGCTCGCCGCGGTCGGCGGCCGGCGCGAGATCATGGAGCAGCTCGCGCCGATCGGCGCCGTCTACCAGGCAGGGACGCTCTCCGGAAACCCGCTTGCGGTGAACGCCGGGCTGGCGACGCTCGACCTGCTCGACAAGCCGGGCACCTACGAGCGGCTCGAGGCGGCGGGCGCGGCCCTCGAGGCGGGGCTGCGCGACGCCTTGCAGCGTCACGGCGTGCCGGGCTGCGTCAGCCGCCGCGGCTCGATGTGGACGCTGTTCTTCGGCGTCGAGTCGGTCACCGACGCCGGCGATGCCCGGCGCGCCGACACCGCCCGGTTCGCCCGCTTCTTCACCGCGATGCTCGAGCGCGGCGTCTACCTGCCGCCGTCCCAGTTCGAGGCGGCGTTCCTCTCGCTCGCCCACGGCGACGGCGACATCGAGACGACGCTGACGGCGGCGGACCAGGCGTTGGCGACGGTGCGCTGAGCCGCCAGCGATCAGCGGTCAGTCTTCAGGCCGGCTGACCGCTGACAGCAGACGGCCGTTTGCGTACTGTCGTTCCATGCAGCTCGACCGCCAGTTCGTCGTCAACAGCGGCCGCTACCTCGCGCTCGGGTTCCAGATCGCCGGCTCGATCGTCGGCGGGCTGATCGCCGGCTACTACCTCGACCACTGGCTCGGCACGGCACCGCTCTTCACGCTGCTGTTCGCGATCGGCGGGCTGTACGGCTCCCTCCGTATCTTGCTCTGGTCGTTGAAAAGACCTAGTCGGTAACGGTTTCCATGACGGCTCGGTTGCGCGACATCGAGCGGCTCCACGTCGGGCTGCTGGCGGTGGTGGTGTGTGCCGTTTGGCTCACCGGCTGGCTGTCCGTCCCGGGCGTCCTGCTCGGCGGCGCGGTGATGGGGGTCAACTTCTGGCTCATGCGCCAGCTCGCCGCGCGGCTGCTCGTGCCGGCCCGCGTCGAGCAGCCCGGGCTCGTCATGCTGTTCATGGTCGCGAAGTTCGCGCTCTTCGTCGGCCTTCTCGCGCTGCTCTTCTGGCGCGTTCCGGTCGACGGCGTCAGCTTCGCCGCCGGCGCCACACTGCTGCTGGTCGCGAGCGTGCTCACGACGCTGCGCGCCCCGCAGCCCGTTCACTCCTGAGGCAGGAATCCATGGCTGCAGGCACCGAACACGGCTTTACCTGGATGCAGGTCATCCCCGGGCTGAACCTGCTCCCCGATCACGTCGCCACCGCCGGCGTCGTCACCGCCGGGCTGATCGGCACCGCCTGGCTGGCGCGCCGCCAGCTGGCGCGCACGGTCGATGTCGCGGTGCCCGACGGCACGCTGACGGCGCGCAATTTCATGGAGATCTTCGTCGAGCAGTTCGGCGCGCTCGCCGAAGGCATCATCGGCCCGAAGGGCCGGCAGTACATGCCGCTCTACGGCGCGCTCTTCCTGTTCATCCTCATCAACAACCTCATCGGCCTGGTGCCCGGCTTTTCGCCGGCGACGAGCAACGTCAACACGACGCTCGGCCTCGGGGCGCTGTCGTTCGTCATGTACAACGTCTACGGCTTCCGGGAGCACGGCATCGGCTACCTGAAGCACTTCCTCGGGCCGATCTGGTGGCTGGTGTTCCTCATGCTGCCGCTGGAGATCATCGACAACATCCTGCGGCCGCTGACGCTCAATCTGCGTCTGTTGATGAACATGTTCGCCGATCACCTGGTGCTCGACATCTTCACCGACCTCACCAAGGTGATCATTCCGGTCGTCTTCTACATGCTCGGGACGTTCGTCTGTGTCATCCAGGCGTTCGTCTTCACGCTGCTCAGCATGGTGTACGTGTCGCTCGCCACCGCGAGCCACGGCCACGACGAGGAGCACGGGCACGGCGGTCATGCGGCCGCCCACGCTCACGGGCATCACTGAGTCGTTCCATTTCCACAGGGGTTCGCGTGGCCGAGGTGGTGGCGAGGAGGACAGAGAGGCGTGGCCGGGAAGCGACCCCTCCTATCCGCATCGAAAGGAGGACTGAGACGATGCGCAAGAAACTGATGTGGGTGAGCACGCTGCTGCTCGGAGTGTTTGCGCCGAGCCTGGCCGCCGCGCAGGAGGCGGCGGGCGGGACCGGTGACGGCCTGATCGCCGTCGGCGCCGGCCTCGGCATCGGCATCGCCGCGATCGGTGCCGGCCTCGGCCAGGGCAAGGCGGTGGCCGCCGCGATGGAGTCGATCGGCCGCAATCCGAACGCCGCCGATCGCATCCAGACGCCGCTGATCATCGGCCTCGCGTTCATGGAAGCGCTGGCGATCTACGCCCTGGTGATCGCGTTCTTCCTGCAGGGCAAGGTCGGCTGAGCCGATCCGCAGAGCACGAAGCATCGAGGGGCAGGCTGCGAGGCCTGCCCCTTTTTTTATCCGCAGATCACGCAGATGACGCAGATCAGCGATCGAACACCGTCATCGGCGGATGACCGCAGTTGCCGTCGTCAGCCCAGCCGGCTGCCTGCGGTCCAGGGCCGGAGCAGCGCGAGACGACGCATGGAGCCCCCTTTCCCCAGCGGCGGCGGGATCGGAACCACGGCCGGCCGCACCACAACCGCTGCCGCGCCCATATGGCAGTCGGCGCGGCAAGTCCATTCGACCACGGGCGCGGTGCCGGCGTGCAGGAAGTCGGCGGAGCGGCACAGCGGAGCGCGACCGTTTCCTTGTCGTTGACGCACAGTCGCGGTAAGAGTCCGCGGCAGATGGCGCTGACGCGGACGGTGGTGGCGGGGACGATTCTGCGCGGATCGCGGACGACGCTGACCGCGGTGCCGATCGACCGGGTGCATCCGAATCCCGAGCAGCCGCGCCGCCACTTCGACGAGGACGCGCTCGCCGAGCTCGCCGCGTCGATCAACCAGCACGGCATCCTGCAGCCGGTAATCGTCAAGCGCGACGGCGACGGGTTCCTGATCATGGCCGGCGAGCGCCGCTACCGCGCCGCCCGCCTCGCCGGGCTCACCGTCATCCCGGCGCTGGTGCGCAACGACGATCCGCTCGAGATCGCGATCATCGAAAACCTGCAGCGCGAGAACCTCTCGCCACTCGAGGAAGCCGAAGGCCTCGGGGCGTTGATCGATCAGTACGGCTACACCCACGAGGCGCTCGCCGAGGTGATCGGCAAGAGCCGGCCGTACGTCAGCAACACGCTGGCGTTGCGCCGCCTGCCCGAGGACATCAAGCGCGAGGTGCACGCGCAGCCGGACGTGTCGCGCGAGATTCTCATCTCGCTCGCGCGCGCCGAGACGCCCGAGAAGCAGGCGACGCTCTGGCGCCTGACGCGCGCGCGCAAGCTGTCGGTGCAGCGCTTCCGCGCCGAGCAGGCGGGCGCACCGGTGGCGCGCGACGAGATCGCGGATCTCGCGCGCCAGCTGCGCCGGCTCGGCCGCCGGCTGCGCGCACTCGACACCGCCGTTCTCGCGCCCGCCGAGCGCCAGCAGCTCGACCGGCTGCTGCGCCGCGCCAACGCCCGCATCCTGCGCACGCTGGCGGCGCTGGAAACACGGGCCGACACCGAGCCTGCCGTCCCCCCCGGCCAATGAACACGGCACCCCTGCCCGGTCGCGGGCCAGGGGCGGATCGGTGGTCATCGGCGAGGTGGAGCGGCGGAAACCGTGTCCATCTGTGTTTCCGTGCGTGCGTCAACTACAGTCGTGCCCATGTCGAGCAAGGAAGAGCTCTTCGACAAGGCGGTCGACTGCATCGCCGACGGCGACCTGGCCGGCGCCGTGGCGGCGTATGAGGCGGCGCTGACGATCGATCCGGACTACGCCGACGCGCTCGAAGGGCTGTCGATGGCACTGGCCGACCTCGGTCGCTTCGACGAGGCGATCGCTGCCGCCGAGCGCGTTGCCGAGCTGCAGCCCGACGAGATCCTCTCCTACACGAACGTCTCGCGCATCTATCAGCGCGCCGGCGACGTGCCGAAGGCGGAGGAGTGGGCGGCCAAGGGCCGCATGCTCGACTGGAAACAGCAGCTCAAGAGCGGGAAGCCGCCCGGGAGCTGAGCGCCGGCGCCGGCGCGTAGCGCCGGGCGACGGTCTCGGCGAGCCACGGCTCGGCAGGCAGCACGGCGGCCCACACGGCGGCCTCCTCCCGCTCCGGATCGTGCACCACGGCGTCGGCGGCGCGGTTCGCGTTGTAGAGCCTGGCCGAGACCTCGCGGTGGCGGCGCACGAGCGCGGTGCGGTCGTCGCGCGGAGCGAGCAGGCGGAGCTGCTCGGCCAGCGCCAGGAAGCACGCCGGATCGTGCAGCTCCTCGGCGGTGACGTCGACCACGCTGGCGCCGAGCGCGGCGAGCTGCGCGCCGTACGCCTGCTGGCGGCGCTCCATCTCGAGCGCGTACCAGAAGCAGAGCTGGTAATCGCTGTACGCCGTCCAGCCCGGCAGGGGCAGCACGCCCGGGTCACCCGGGTGCACGAGGTACTTGAAGCCCAGCTTGCCGCGCCCGGGCACGGTGCGGCGGGTCAGCAGGCTGCGCGCGATGTCGCGCGGGTGGCGGCGCAGCAGCACGAAACCGGGCAGGAGCCCGAGCGCGAGCAGCGGCTCGAGAAATCCCTTGGCGAACAGGTGGCTCGTCTCGACGTAGCGGCCTGCGCCCGTCGCCGCGATCGCCGGCAGCTTGAACTCGAGCAGGAAGCGCGTCGCGAGCGACGGGCGACGCTGCACCTGACGGAGGAAATGCACGTAGGACGGTTGCGGCTCATGCACGCTCACCGTGTCCGGCAGCAGCTCGCACAGCCGCGTCAGATAGGTCGTGCCGGTGCGACCGGCGGTGATCGTGAACACGAGCTCGCGCCGGTGCAGCTCGGCGAGCAGCGCATCGCTGTCGACCGCCGGCCGCCGCCACGCCGCGATGCGCCGCATCCGGCGGTGCTGGTTGAGGAGGAAGACGCGTTCGGCCGTCCAGTGCGACAGCCGGCTGCGCCGGGCTCGGGCACCCGCCGGGACGTGGTTCACGTGCGACCGTTGTGCGCCGCCGCGCCGGAAGTCAACTAAAAGGCGGCGCGGGGCCTGTGCCGACGCGCCCCGGGCAGACGATCAGAAGCGATCGGACAGCCAGTAGCGGCTGCGCGTCGCCGGCAGCAGCTCGGTGAAAAAGTCTTCGGCCTGCACCGCGGACATCGGCAGGCGCAGCCGCGCGGCCAGGCGCTCGGCATCGATCGCGCGCCACATCCAGCAGCCATCGTCGACCGTGTGCAGCGCGAGATCGCGCGCCGCCAGGGCGTCGGCGAGCGCCGGATCGGGGACGACCTGGAGGAGCGTGCCGGGCAGCGGCGGCGCGCCGGCATGCAGGCCGGCAATCAGCGCCGCCAGGGCGGCGGTCTCGCCGGGCCGGCAGCCGTGCTCGTGCACGACGTGCAGGTCGTAGAGCGTCGTCGCGCGCGCATAGGCGATCACGGACCCGGCGCGGCGCGCGACCACGAACCGCTCGCCGGGATTGCCGGCGTAGTGCAGCTGTCCGTCCCAGTACGCCGCATCGCGCACCACGGCGCCGGGCACGCCCGCGTTGTAGGCCTCGTACACGGCGCGCACCGCGGCGAGGTCGCGCGCGCGGTCGAACGGCTCGAGCGCCGGTGCCGCGTCCGCCCCGCCGCCGGCGGCGACGAACGTCAGCGCGCGCGGCACGCTGCGCCAGCCGAACCGGCCGTAGAAGGCGAGGCGGGTGGCGAACAGCAGCGAGACGTCGAAGTCGTGCTGCGCGATGACCGGGAGGGCGTGCGCGAGCAGGGCGCTGGCGACACCGGCGCCACGATGCGCGGGGTCGGTGTAGACGTTGCCGACCGCGGCAACGGCGAGCCGGGCGCCGTCGACCTGCACGGTCTTGCGGAACACCTGCAGGGTGCTGACCGGACGGCCGCCGACCGTGGCGACGAAGCACAGATCGTCGCGGAAGGTCGGATCGTGCGCGAAGTAGCGCGCGAAGAACGCGCGATCGAGCCAGCCGGCGAGCAGATCGAGCACCGCGTCGCGCTCGGCGGCGGTGATGCAGCGCAGCACGAGATCGGCCATGCGCGGTGCACCGTGCCGCGCCGTGCGCCCGGGTTGCAAACCCGCCGGGCATTGCCGACAGTCGGCGGTGTGAAGCGCACGCCGCTGATCGAAGAGCTCGCGGTCGGCAAGCGCGGCGAGATCGTGCTGCCGCGACGCCTGCGCCGCGCGCTCGCCTGGCAGGAAGGCGACCGGCTGCTGGTCAGCGTCGAGGACGGCCGGCTCGTGATCGAGCGGCGGGCGCGCTCGTTCGGCGCGGTGCTCGACGTGCTCGTCGGCCCGGGCGGCGGGCGCGAGGCGTGATGGCGCGCGCCGCCCATCCCGTCGAGGTGCGCCGCGAGCCCGAGGCGCGCCGTGTGCGCATCACG
This sequence comes from uncultured bacterium, assembly GCA_965651925.1. Classification (GTDB taxonomy): domain Bacteria; phylum Desulfobacterota; class Binatia; order HRBIN30; family CADEER01; genus CBFGUK01. The sequence continues at coordinate 29,495 of CBFGUK010000004.1, forward strand.
TGGAGCGACGGGCACGAGAGCGAGTATCCGTTCGCCTATCTGCGCGGCTGGTGCCCGTGCGCCGCCTGCCAGGGCCACTCGGGCGAGAAGCGCTACGTCCACAGCGAGCACACCACGCTCGAACGCATCGCGCCCGTCGGCCGCTACGCGCTGACCTTCGTGTGGGACGACGGCCACGAGACGGGCATCTACTCGTACCCGTACCTGCGCGAGCTGTGCGCCTGCGCGGCCTGCGGGAAGCGCCCGGCACCGGATGACGCGGCGTCGACGGACTGACGACCTGATCCGTGCATCCGCGACATGCGTGCGCGAGCCGTTTCAGGTGAACTGGCTGACGTAGGGGAGGCGCGCGGCGGTGGCGCGGATCGCCGGCGTCGCCTCGAGCAGCACGCGCGTCGCATCCCAGGTGCCGGCGAGGAACTGGTTGCGGATGCCGGCGGGCAGGTGCACGGGGATGATCAGCGAGCCGCAGGTCGCCGTCTGCGCATCGAGGTCGACGGCGAGCTCCTGCAGCGGATCGGCCTCGATCGCGTCCATCAGGCGGGCGATGTCGGCTTCGCTCGCGGTCACGCACGGCATGCCGAGTGCGACGCAGTTGCCGAAGAAGATGTCGGCGAACGACTCGCCGACCAGCGCCTTGATGCCCCAGCGGAGCAGGGCCTGCGGTGCGTGCTCACGCGACGAGCCGCAGCCGAAGTTCTTGTTGACCACCGCGATGCGCGGCCCCTTCGCCTGGAAGCGCGGGTCGTCGAGCACATGTCCGCGCAGATTGCCCTGCGCATCGTACCGCTCGTCGTAGAACGCCGCGGCGCCGAGGCCGTCGAAGGTGACCGCCTTCAGGTAGCGCGCCGGGATGATGCGGTCGGTGTCGATGTCGTTGCCGCGCAGCGGAATCGGCCGGCCGGCGACGCGGGTGATCTTCACCAGCTGACTCATCACGCCCTCCCCAGGAGGTCGCGGACATCGGTGACCGCGCCCTCGATTGCCGCCGCGGCGACCATCGCCGGGCTCATCAGCAGCGTGCGCCCGGTCGGACTGCCCTGGCGCCCCTTGAAGTTGCGGTTGCTCGACGAGGCGCAGATCTGGCGGCCGCTCAGCTTGTCGGGATTCATCGCCAGACACATCGAGCAGCCCGGCAGCCGCCACTCGAAACCGGCAGCCCGGAACACCTCGTGCAGCCCCTCCTGCTCGGCCTGGCGGGCGACCTCCTGCGAGCCCGGCACGACGATCGCCTTGACCGTCGACTTCACCCGGCCGAGCCGTGCGACGCGCGCCGCCTCGCGCAGGTCGGAAAGGCGGCCGTTGGTGCACGAGCCGATGAACGCGACGTCGATCTTCGTGCCGGCGATCGGCGCGCCCGGCTTCCAGTCCATGTAGGCATATGCGTCCTCGACGACGTCGCGCTCGTCCGCGGCGAACGCGTCGACGCCGGGGATGCGCTCGCCGACGCCGATCGCCTGGCCGGGGTTGATGCCCCAGGTGACCACGGGCGTCAGGCTGGTGCCGTCGAGGCGCGTCACCGCGTCGTAGCTGGCGCCGGCGTCGGAGGCCATCGACCGCCACCACGTCACGGCGCGCTCGAAGGCCTCGCCGGCCGGGGCGAGCGGCCGGCCGCGCAGATAGTCGAAGGTCGTCTGGTCGGGGTTGACGTAGCCGCAGCGCGCGCCGCCCTCGATGCTCATGTTGCAGACGGTCATGCGCTCTTCCATCGTCATCGCGTCGAACGTCGTGCCGGCGTACTCGTACGCGTAGCCGACGCCGCCCTTGACGCCGAGTGTGCGGATGATGTGCAGGATCACGTCCTTCGCGTACACGCCCGCCGGCAGCGCGCCGTTCACCTCGACGCGCCGGATCTTCGGCTTCTCGATCGCCAGACACTGCGAGGCGAGCACGTCGCGCACCTGGCTGGTGCCGATGCCGAACGCGATGCTGCCGAACGCACCGTGCGTGCTGGTGTGGCTGTCGCCGCAGGCGATCGTCATGCCGGGCTGCGTCAGGCCCATCTCCGGGCCGATCACGTGCACGATGCCCTGATGGCCGGAGGCGCGGTCGTAGAGGCGGATGCCGGCGGCGCGACAGTTGCGCTCGATCTCCGACATCATCGTCTCGGCCTGCTCGTCGGCAAACGGCCGCTCGGCGGTGTGCGTCGGGATGATGTGATCGACCGTGGCAACGGTGCGGTCGGGGAAGAGCACCGGCAGACCGAGCTCGCGCAGCATCTGGAACGCCTGCGGGCTGGTGACCTCGTGCACCAGGTGCAGGCCGATGAAGAGCTGCGTCTGCCCGCTCGGCAGCTCGGCGACGGTATGGGCCTCCCACACCTTGTCCAGCAGGGTTCTCGCCATCGTGTGTCCTCCGAAACCGTCTTTCCTAGCCTGCCCGCCGCGGGGAGGCGAGAGGCCGGGTGCCGCGGGTCGGCAGCACCCGGCGGTGGATCATCTGCTTGACCGGCGGCGCCGCATCAGGCCTACCTGTGGGACGCCCGGCGGGCCGTCGGGCTCGGAAGGAAGCTCGAGAATGCAGGTATACGCCATGACCCGTCGCGGCTGGAGGTCGGCATGCGCGGGATGACCATCGCGATCATCGGCATCGCCGTCGCGGTCCTGATCGGTATTGCCGTCTTCATGCACGGCGGAAACGACCCCGCCCCCTTTGCGAGTGCACCGGGCGCCGCGCCGGGTGCGGCAGGCAGCGAGCCGCGCGGCAGTGGCGGCAGCATGCGCAGCGCCCGGGTCGAGGACCGCCTCAACCAGCTGCGCGCCGAGTACGAGCGCCGCGACGTGAACGCCGCCAACCCGGCCGCCCGCGAGCGCGAGGTGCCGACCCAGCCGCCGGCGATGCGCGAGATGGTCGAGCGCGTCGAGCGCGAGATGGAAGGCGGCGAGGACGAGGATCCCGAGGAGCTCGCCGAGCTGCGCGAGACGCTGTTCAACGATCCCGACCCCGACGAACGGATCGGGGCGATCCTGCTGCTCACCGGCGACGAGGGGCCGGAGTCGATGCGCATGCTGATCGAGGCGATGGACGATCCGGAGGCCGAGGTCCGCGTCGCCGTCATCGAGGCGCTCGGCGATCGCGTCGAGGACTTCAGTCCGAGCCTGCTCAACAAGCCGCTGCGCGACCCGGATCCGGAGGTGCGCTTCGAGGCGGTGAGCGTGCTCGGCGACATGGAGCATCCGGAAGCGCTCAACCTCGTGCGCCTGGCGCTCGAGGACCCCGACGAAGACGTGCGCGCGCTGGCCGAGGGGATTCTCGATTTCAGTGCCGACGACGAGTCTGACGATGCCCGCCCGGACGCACACTGACGTCGACGCCCTCAAGGCGCGCGCCGCGGCGCGCATCGACGCCGAACAGCGTGCGCTGATCGGCCTGAGTGCCCGCATCCACGCGCACCCGGAGCTCTGCTTCGAGGAACGCCACGCCGCCGACTGGCTGTGCGAGTATCTCGCCGCCCAGGGCCTGACCGTCGAGCGCGAGGCCTACGGGCTGCCGACGGCGTTTGCGGCGCGCGCCGGAAGCGGCCGGCCGCGCGTCGCCGTGCTCTGCGAGTACGACGCCCTGCCCGGCATCGGCCATGCGTGCGGCCACAACATCATCGCCGCCGCCGGCGCCGGCGCCGGCGTGGCGCTCGCCGGACTGGTCGGCGACATCGGCGGCAGCGTCGTCGTGCTCGGCACGCCCGCCGAGGAAGGTGGCGGCGGCAAGGTGCTGATGGCGCGAGCCGGCGCGTTCGACGAGGTCGACGCGGCCTTGATGATCCATCCCGCCAGCCTCGAGCTGATCGCGATGAACGTGCTGGCGATCAGCGCCGTCGAGGTCGAATATCGCGGGCGCGCCGCCCATGCGGCCGCGGCCCCGCACGCCGGCATCAACGCGCTCGACGGCCTCATCACCGCCTACCAGGCGATCGCCCAGCTCCGGCAGCACATCCGCCCGACCGAGCGCGTCCACGGCATCATCACCGACGGCGGTCAGAAGCCGAACATCGTGCCGGAGCGCGCCGCCGGGCTGTTCTACATCCGCGCCGCCGACGAGCGGCGCCTGGCGCGCCTGAAGGGGCGGGTCGAGGCGTGCTTCCACGCCGGCGCGCAGGCGAGCGGCGCCGAGCTCACGCTGCACCGGCACGGCGAGGACTACAGCGAGATGTGGACGAATGGGCCGCTCGCCGCCGCCTACCGCGCCAACCTCGCGACACTCGGCCGCGCGGTCGAGGAGCACCCGCCGGAGCACATCAGCGGCAGCACGGACATGGGCAACGTCAGCAAGCTCGTGCCTGCCATTCACCCGATGATCGCCATCGCACCGCCGCACGTCGCCCTGCACACCGAAGAGTTCGCGCGCTGGGCGGGGTCGGAAACCGGCGCGCGCGGCGTCGTCGACGGCGCCAAGGTGCTCGCGCTGACGGCGCTCGATGTCCTGTGCTCGCCGGAGCTGCTGGACGGGATGCGCGCGGCGTTTGCCGCGGACCGCGGGGCCGAGGGCGAAGGGCAGAGGGCGTAGGCGAGAGGGCGTCTCACGCCCCTCGCCTCCCGTCTGGTCGGACGGGGTCTGACCAGAGTCCGATTCGTCGCTGCCGCCCTATCCGTCCCGTCGGGCGGCGGGCGTCTCGGCCGGCGCTGGTGCACCGTGAATGCCGCTGACGACGAGTCGGTTACCCTCCTTACGGCCGGGATTGAGGCGAGAGTCTGGCGGCTCGGACTGCTGATCCTCCCGCTGCTCGCCGCCAGCCCGTTCCTGTTCAACATCTGGGCGAGGCCCTCAGCCGATGGCATCGCTCCGAAGGTCGTCGTGTCGGTCATCACGCTGACCTATGCGTTCGCGCTCTCGACCGGTCCCAACCTCCTCTACATTCTCGGCCTGACGCGATTGGCCGCGGCGCTGTCGCGGCGGGGATTTCCGCACATCGGCCTCGCGCTGCTGGTCTCCGGGGCCGCATCCGGCGGTGTCGCTGGCGTCGCAGTCGGCGCACTGATCTCCTCCCGAATGAGCGAGGATGCCCCGATGCTTGTCCTGCTGTGCATCTTCGGGTTTTCCGGCCTGGCCGCCGGATGTGCCGGCGCCGTGCTGCTGTATGCCTTGCTCCGACATCCCGTTCAGCGGCGGCTCCGCCCGACCCGGCGGTCCACCTGACGCGCCCCGGTGCCCAGCGGCGCGGCGCGCGAGAGGCCGGGATGCAAATAGACCGCAGCGCGCGGTCGCGCCGCGCGCGCTACTCGGGCTCGGCGCGGATACCGTACTTCTTCACGCGATAGCGCAGCGTCTGGCGCGTGGTGCCGAGCATGCGCGCCGCGGCGCTCAGGTTGCCGCCGGCGCGCGCTACGGCGGTGGCGACGATGTGGTGATCCATGTCGTCGATCGACATGCTGCCATCGAGCGGCAGCACCAGCGTGTCCGCCGATGTGCCGGCGGGCGCCGGCGTGGCGGGCGCGGGCGTGGCCGGGGTCGGCGCCGGCACGGAAGCGCCGCCGCCGGGCAGCTGCAGCCACTGCGCGGGAAAGACGTCGCCGTCGGCGAACAGGACGCAGCGCTCGATGACGTTGCGCAGCTCGCGCACGTTGCCCGGCCAGGCGTGGGCGCGCAGGGCGGACCACACCTCGTCGGGGATGATGCGCACCGACTTGCCCGCCTTGGCGTTGTACTCGGCGACGATCAGTGGCACGAGGTCGTCGAGATCCGCGCGGCGCTCGTGCAGCGCCGGCAGGCGCAGGCCGAACACCGACAGCCGGTGATAGAGATCCTCGCGGAAGCCGCCCTCGCGCACGCGGGCGGCCAGATCGCGGTTGCTCGCCGCGACGAGCTGCACGTCGACGCGCACCTCCTGCTCGCTGCCCAGCGGCCGCAGCCGTTGATCCTCGATCACCTTCAGGAGCTTCGCCTGCAGGTCGAGCTCGAGCTCGCCGATCTCGTCGAGGAACAGCGTGCCGCCGCTCGCCTGCTCGATGAGGCCGCGATGGCGTTTCTTCGCGCCGGTGAACGCGCCCGCCTCGTGTCCGAAGAGCTCGGACTCGAGCAGCTCGCGTGGCAGCGCGGCGCAGTTGATCTCGATCAGCGGGCCGGTGGCGCGTGCGCCGCTGTAGTGCAGGATGCGCGTCGCCAGTCCCTTGCCGGTGCCCGTCTCGCCGCCGATCACCAGCGCGCTGAACGGCACCGCGGCGAGCTTCTGCAGCACGCTGCGCACCTCCGCCGCGGCGGCACTGTGGCCGACGAACGCCTCCACCGAGTAGCTGCGATGTCGGTGCCGCGCCGCGTCGGCGAGCTGGCGCTGGGCGCGCGCGCTGCGCGCCGCGCCGGCGACGATCAGGTCGAGGCGCTGTTCGTCGCACGGCTTCTCGAGAAAATCGTAGGCGCCGAGGCGGAGCGCGCGGACCGAATCGGCGACGCTGCCGTAGCCGGTGAGGAAGATCCACTCGCCGCCGCCGCGCCGGTCGCGCACCTCGGCGAGCAGGTCGAGCGCGCTGCCGTCGGGCAGCTGCATGTCGGAGACGACGACCAGCGGCGCGAGCTCGTCGTCGAGCAGGGCGCGCCGCGCGGCGGCGAGATCCGGGGCGAGGACGACATCCCAGCCGCCGCGCCGGAAATGCCGCGCCAGCTCGCTGCCGAGCAGCGCCTCGTCCTCGATGAGCAGCAGCGTATCCGACATCGATCCTTCACGCCTACAGGCGCAGGTGCGTCGCCACCAGATCCTTCATCAGCTCGGAGACGCCGCCGCCGAGGCTGAGCACCCGGACATCGCGATAGACGCGCGTCACCCAGTTTTCCTCGAGGAAGCCCGCTCCGCCGTGCAGCTGCAGGCACTGTTCGACCGCGCGCTGCACGATCTCGACGACCTTGAACTTGATCATGCTGATCTCGCGCTGCATCTGCTGGCCGTCGCGGAGCTCGACGCCCACCGAGTGGACGAAGCGGCGCGCCATCTCGATCTCGGCGGCGATGTCCGCGATGCGGTGGCGCACCGCCTGCAGCCCGGCCAGCGTCGCGCCGTACGCGGGTCGCGCGCGGACGTGGTCGATGGTCGCCTCGAGTACCAGCGTCGCGGCGGCGACGGCGCTCGCCGCGCCGAGCAGGCGCTCCAGTCCGAGAGTCTGCGTGACGTAGAAGTAGCCGACGTGCGGCTTGCCGAGCAGCGCGGTCTTCGGCAGCGCACAGCGCTCGAACGTCAGCCAGCCGGTCGGCGAGGTGTGCATGCCGAGCTTGCGCAGCGTCTCGACGCGGAACCCCGGCGTGTCGGTCGGCACGATGAAGAGTGACAGGCTGTTCGGCGACGGCTCGGGCCGGGTGCGCGCCAGGACGAGGACGAAGTCGGCGATCGGACCGTTGGTGATGAACTTCTTCTCGCCGCTCAGCACCCAGCGGTCGCCGTGCTCCTCGGCCGTGCAGTGCACGGCGCGCACGATGTCGGATCCGCCGGTGGGTTCGGTGATCGCCAGCGCACCGATCTTCTCGCCGCGCCGCGCCGGCACGAGAAAGGTCTCCTGCTGCGCCGGCGTGCCGAAGCGCTCGAGCAGTCCCGAGAAGAATGTCGCCTGGGCGAGCACACTCAGCGCCAGGCCCATCATCCGCGACCGCGGCAGCTCCTCGGCGAGGATGACCGCATGCCCGAGGTCGCCGCCGTCGGCCGGCGCCACGTGCAGGAACCCGGCCCCGCCGAGCGCGGTGAACACCGAGCGCGGCAGGGTGGCCTCGCGTTCCCAGGTGTCGGCGTGCGGGGTCAGGTGCTGCTCGATGAACGCGCGCAGCCGGGCGCGGAACGCCGCATGCGCGGGACCGAAGAGGCTCATGCGCGCGCCGCCACCACGCCGTGGATGTACTCGACGATGGCGCCGAACCGGTTCAGCTCGACGATGTGAATCGGATCGAGCTCGACACCGTACTCGTCCTCGAGCGCCACCTGCAGCTCGAGGAACGCGACCGACTGCATGCGCAGATCCTCATCGATCAGCGCGGCATCCGACACCTGCTCGGGCGGAATCTTCGCGATCTCCTCCAGCAGCGCGACGATCCGCTGGCGCACCGCAGCACGAGTCGGCGTTACTTCGTTCATCATCTCTCGTCCCTGTCCCCGCTGTGCGTCGGCAGGCGCGGCTTATCGGGAATCCCGCTGGAAGTCGACGCGCGACACCCTCGTTCACGAGCACTTTCCTGCTGCACACCGCGCCGTTCCGGCCTATGCTCGGCGCGTGACCGGGTGGAAGACGCTGCTTCTCGTCGCGGCCGGCGTGCTCGCGCTGGCTGACAGCGGCCGCGCCGACGATCCTGCCAACGCGCTCGCCGGCGATTCGGTGCGGGCGCTGCAGCAGCGCATCCTGTCCAATCCGGCCACCACCGAGCGGGCGATGGCGCTGCGGGAGGATCCCGAGATGCAGGCCGTGCTCGCCGATCCGGCCATCTCGGCGGCGCTGGCGCGCGGCGACTATTCGACGCTGCTCGCCGATCCGCGCATCCAGCGCCTGGCCGACAATCCCGCGATTCAGGATCTGATGCGCGACGCCGTGCCGGCGGCGAAGTAGACGGGCCCGGGGCGATCGTCCCCACGTCCGTCGGAACCGGTTGCAACGCTCCCGGCCAGCGGGAAAGGTGACGGGATGCTCGATCCCGCGCCCCGCGCCGTGCTGGTCGGCGTGCAGCTCCCCGGCGTGACCGATGCCGACCACGCTGCGTCGCTCACCGAGCTCGCCCGCCTCGCCAGGACGCTCGGCATGGACGTCGTCGCGCAGGTCAGCCAGAAGCGACCCGCGCTCGCCCCGGCGGCGGTGCTCGGCGCGGGCAAGCTGCGTGAGCTGGCGCGCTGGACCGGCGGTACGGGCGTCGTGCCGTCCGGCGTGCCGGCGCACCGCGTCCGCGCCGCGGCGGAGCGGCGCGAGCCGGCGGAGGACGGCGAGGACGAGAGCGCCGGGGCAGACGCGCCGGCCGCGGACGAGCCCGCCGGCGGGCGCGCGAGCCTCGTGCTCGTCGATCACGACATCAGCCCCTCGCAGGCGCGCAATCTCGAGCGCGCCACCGGCGCCGAGGTGCTCGACCGCAGCATGGTCATCCTGGCGATCTTTCAGCGGCACGCGCGCAGCCGGGAGGCGCGCCTGCAGGTCGAGATCGCCCGGCTCGCGTATCTCGCGCCGCGGATGCGCGAAACCGGCGGGGGCGACCGCCAGGGCGGCGGTATCGGCGCCAAGGGCGCCGGCGAGTCGCACATCGAGCTCGACCGCCGCAAGGTGCGCGACCGCATCGCGCAGCTGCGCCGCGAGCTGGTGACGATCGAGCAGGATGCCACCACCCGCCGGCGGCGGCGCGGCGAGCAGCGCACGGTGGCGATCGTCGGCTACACCAACGCCGGCAAGTCGTCGCTGATGCGCGCCCTGACCCGCACCGACCTGCTGGTCGCCGACCAGCTGTTCGCGACGCTCGACACCACCGTGCGCGCACTGCAGCCCGAGACGAGGCCGCGCATTCTCGTCAGCGACACCGTCGGCTTCATCAAGAAGCTGCCGCACGATCTCGTCGCCTCGTTCCGCTCGACCCTCGATGAAGCGCGCGAGGCGGCGCTGCTGCTGCACGTCGTCGACGCCGCCGATCCGGATTTCGCCGGCCAGATCGCCGTCACGCTGCAGGTGCTCGCCGAGATCGGAGCCGGCGACGTGCCGCGGCTGCTGGTCCTGAACAAGGCCGACCGGCTCGATGCGGCGCGGCGCGCCGAGCTCGTCGCGGCGTATCCCGATGCGATCCTCATGTCGGCGCGCGTCGCCGCCGATGTTGCCGCCCTGCGCGAGCGCCTGATCGCGTACTTCGAACGCGACATGGTCGAGGAGGAGCTGCTCGTGCCCTACGCGCAGCAGCAGCTCGTCGGCGAGATCCACGCCACCTGCCGCGTGCTCGCCGAGCGCTACGACGAAACCGGCCGGCACCTCCGCCTGCGCACGACCCCCGCCAACCTCGCCCGCCTGCGCGCCCGCGTCTGACCGGGCGGCGGCGGAGGCCGCACGCGACCGCTGTTCGTGCGGAGCGCACGCGCGGCGCAAATCGCGATTGCGGCAGCGGGCATTCTCCGGCAAGCAGACGCGTGGCGGTCGCGGGCAGCGACCCCGGGGAGGTGCGATGCGGGGCGGAGTGGTGATGATCGGGGTGCTGGCGGCGCTGCTCGCGTCGGCGTGCGGCGACGGCGACAGCGGCGGGACGCGCGCGGCGCGGCCGAACATCCTGTTCGTCATCATGGACGACGTCGGCATCGATCAGTTGGCGACGTTCGGCTATGGCGGCGAGACGCCGCCGAGCACGCCGGACATCACCGCCCTTGCCGACCGCGGGCTGCGCTTCCGCAACACCTGGGCGATGCCCGCCTGCACGACCAGCCGGGGCGTGTTCTTCGACGCGCGCTTCCCGCTGCGCACCAACGTCAAGGGCGCGCTCGGACCCGACGATCTCGCCAACTCGATGGTGTCGCCGTACGAGGTGACCGTTCCCAGGCTGCTCGCCGCAGAGGGATACGAGAGCGCGCTGTTCGGCAAGTTCCACCTCGGTCTGCAGGGCAAGGATCCCGCCGGGCTCGGCATGCCGGCCAATCTGGGCTGGGACTGCTTCGCCGGCTGGCTCGACGAGACCGGCGATCCGTCGTCCATCGACACCACCGCCGGTGGCGTGGCGCCGGCGGACCGGTGGTCGTGCGGGTTCGTCGGCGGCGCCGCCGCGGGCGGCGCGGACCGCGGCGCCTGCTACTTCGCCGACGACAGCTGCATCGAGCTCGAGAACAGCATCGTGCCGCCCGGCCGGATCTGCCGCGATCGCGGCGGCATCTTCGATCCGGCGCCGCCGCCGCAGGGCAGCACGCAATACTGCCGCACGCCGCGACCGGCGTACGTCGACTTCAGCATCCTGAGCGGCCACTACGTTTCGCCGCTCGTCTACAATCGTCCGGGCAGCGCGCCGGAAAAGGTCGAGCCGACCGATCCGCGCGCCCGCCAGTTCCGCGCCAGCTTCGTGGTCGATGCGGCGATCGAGTGGATTAACGCTCGTCCCGCGAACACGCCGTGGATGGCGACGGTGAGCTTCGCCTCCGATCACACGCCGCTCATGCAGCCGCCGTACGATCCCGACGTGCCGGGCAGCGCCGCGGCCTCGGCGCTCGACTGCACCGAGCCGGTCGACCAGCGCGTGCTGTCGAACCTGATGATCGAATCCCTCGACCGCGAGCTCGGCCGCCTGCTGGTGGCAACCGGTCTGGCGCGGCGCGGCCGCGACGGTCGGCTGGTCTACCGCCCCGGTGCGACGGACACGATGATCATCATCGTCGGCGACAACGGCAGCCTCGGCACGACGGTGAAGGTGCCGTTCGACGTCTCGCGCGCCAAGGGCACCGCGTACCAGACCGGGGTGTGGGTGCCGCTGGTCGTCGCCGGCCCGCTCGTCGCGCACCCCGGCCGCGCCGTGCCGCACATGGTCAACGTCGCCGATCTCTTCGCCCTGTTCGGCGAGATCGCCGGCATCGACGACGTCCAGGCGCGCGTGCCGCGTCCGATCGACGCCGTCCCGATGCTCCCGTACCTCACCAACCCGCGCCAGGAGGCGCTGCGCGCCTGGAACTACACCGAGGTCGGCGTGAACCTGCAGGCCGACGGCGCCATCAACGCGCCGTGCGTGATCGGTGGCGGCTGTACGCAGATCCCCGTGTCGCAGAGCGTCTGCGAGGACAACAACGGCGTCTGGTGGGGCCCCGGGCACGATGCCGCGATCACCGAGGGCGCGCCCGAGGAGGGATTCCAGTACTGCTGCGAGGTGAACGCCTTCGTCATCGCCAATCAGCGCGAGGAGGAACCGTACAACATCACGCCGTTGACCTCGGTGGGCATTCGCAATGCGCGCTACAAGATCGTCGAGAATCAGCTGCGCGCCTACGTTTCGCAGGACGAGCCCTGCGTCGACACCACCACCGTCGAGTTCTTCGAGATCAACGAGGCAGTGCCCGTGCCGAAACTCGATCGCGAGGAAGACGCGCTGCCGCTCGATGCGCTGACGCCGGAGCAGCAGCGCCAGTTCGACGCGCTCTCGGCCCAGCTCGCCGCGATCCGCGCCTCGGTGCCGGACTGTGTCGGCGACGGCAATGCCGACTTCGTCGTCGACCAGACCGACCTCGAGGAGTGGCAGCGCTACGCCGATGCCGGCGGGGGGTCGAGCTGGTACGACATCAATCTCGACGGCGTCACCGACGAGCTCGATCGGCAGATCATCGCCGCCCGACTCGGCTCCCAGTGCAGCGCCCCGCCGGTCTCGCCGTAGGCCGGCGGCGGTCCGGTGTCCGCTCAGAACGCCACGTACACGAACGGTTCGAGCGGCAGGCCGATGCGATACAGCATCCAGTGCAGCACGACGGCGGCCGCGACGCCGAGCAGCAGCGCGCGCAGGGTGGTCATTGGTTCTCTCTCCCGAGGTGTGACGCCAGACGCCTGACCGCAGGAGCCACGGCGGCGGCGAGCTTGTCGCCGCCGCTCGGGGTCAGATGCGTCACATCGAGGTAATCCGCTGCGGTGAAATCCCGCCCGGTGATCACGCTGTGGTAGCCGGCCGCCCGCCAGCGCTGCAGCGTGCCGGCAAGCATGCGGGCGTGCCGATCGGCATCGCGCGGCGGCAATGCGGCGCGCACGGCGGGATTGACGTCGACGGTCACCATGAGCGTGCGCTCGCGCAGCGCGGGTGGCATCACGGCGTGCGTTTCGCGTTCGAATTGCTCCCACGGCTCCGGGCGTTCGACCCAGCCGCCGCCCTGGTCGGCGAACAGGGCGCTGCTCCAGCGCTGCACCTGCCGCGGCGCCAGTCGCGCGCCGCGCGGCGGCAGCGGCGGGACCGGATCCGGATAGAACCGGCGGGCGCGGAAGATGCTGTCGGTGGTCTGCAGCGACCAGGCGCTGAACACCCAGCGATAGCCGATCGCGGTCCACAAGTCGTCGAAGAAGAACACGGCGTCGAGCGCGCCATGCAGCCGCCGCTCGTCATCGTCCGGCTCCGGTGTGGCGTCGACCGCGACGCGGGCGTCGTCAGGGAAGGCGAGCAGGCCTTTCCAGTAGGCGTCCCAGAACAGATAGCGGAACGGCCGTGCGCCGCCGGGCGGTCCGCAGGTGGCGGGGATCGCGTTGGCGACCAACAGCACGCGCGGGTAGCGGTTCCAGAGCACGTTCAGCATCACGCTGGGGATGTCGCCCGGGAGGCTGAACGCGGTCGCGAGGTTGACGACGCAGAACGACGGACCGAGGAGCGCTTCGAGCCGTGCGGTCCAGATGCGCTCGGGTGGCTGGCCGTAGCCATTGAAGACCGAGTTGCCGCCGACGAGCACGACCGTCTGATCGCGCGCGCAGCGCGCCTCGACGGTGGCGAGCAGCTGGGACGCGGTCGGGAAGAAGTTCGTCTCCGCCGCCGTGTAGCGATGCAGGCGGACGAATCCATCGTCGGCGAGCGGATGCGCGGCGAACCAGCGTCCCGCCAGAGCGCACGCGAGCAACCCGCACACGACGCCGAGCAGGAAACGACGCGGAGCGGTCGCCGCCGTACCACTCACGGCGTCACCAGCAGCCGCGCGATCTCGAGCGCGCGCGGCACGGGATAGAAGAACAGCAGCCAGCCGAACCACACGAACGCGGTGGTCAGCGCCCAGCCGACGATCGGCGCTCGCGCCAGCACGGCGGCGATGCCGCGGCCGACCGGTCCGAACGCCGTCGCGTAGGTGGCACTCAGGCCGAGACCGACGCCGTGGTACACGCCCCAGAGGACGAAGTTCCACGCCGGCCCATGCCACAGTCCGCACAGGGCCATCGCGGCGAAGGCGTTGCCGACGCGGCGCGCGCCGCCATAGCGGTTCCCGCCGAGCGGGATGTAGATGTAGTCGCGGATCCAGGTCGACAGCGAGATGTGCCAGCGTCCCCAGAATTCCTGCAGGCTGGTCGCGACATACGGCCAGTTGAAGTTCTCGGGCAGCCGGATACCGAGGACCCGCGCGAGACCGATGGCGATGTCGCTGTAGGCGCTGAAGTCGGCGAGAATGCGGAACGCCAGCGCCGCCAGGAAGAGCCAGCGCTCGGCCAGCGACGCGGTGCCGAGGTGCTGTTCCGCCTGCCCGATCCAGCCGGTCAGATTGTCGGCGATCAGCAGCTTCTTGCCGTAGCCGAGCGCGATGCGCGCGACGCCGGCGGCGAGGTCGGCGAGACGTCGTTCGTGGTCCCGGCGGGCGACGCTGCTGCGCAGCTCGGGGAGGAAGTCGCCGTAGCGCTTGATCGGCCCGGCGGCCAGTGACGGAAAGAAGATCGTGAAGAGCGCGAATTCGGCGGGGTTGCGGATCGCTCCGTGCCCGCGCCGCACTTCCATCAGGTAGTGCACGAACTCGAAGGTGAAGAAGCTGATGGCGAGCGGTGGCGCGGCCGGCAGGATCTGCTCGAACGCCGTGCGCACCGCCTCCCCGAATCCGGGATGGATCGGCGCCAGGATGCCGTCGGAGATGAAGGCGCCGTACTTGTAGACGATCAGCGCCGCGGCGGCGAAGACGATGCCGCACGTGCACGCCGTTCGTCCGCCGAGCAGCGCGAGGCTGTACGTCGCCACGCCGATGACCACGATCGGCGCCACGCCGGCCGCGCCGGCGAAGTGGCCGTGGAAGATGATCGACGCGACGAGCAGCCACGCGAGCCGCACCCATCCCGCTGGTGCGAGCAGCAGTCCCGCGCACGCGACGACCGCGAAGACGACGAACCAGTACGTCGTGAAGATCATGCGCGTCTGCCGGCCCGCGCGTCGGCCCGCGCGACGACCAGCCGCGAGATGTGAGCGGGGCTCGGCGCCTGGTCTGTCCCGCTTCGGTCCCGCACGTCCCCTCGCTCGCTTCTCTACTCGCTCCGGGCGGCCGAAAAGGCAAAGTCGACCGGCGCCGTCCGCGTTGCCCGCGGACGGCACGTTGCCGACGGTCAGGCGAGGGCGAGCAGGGCGTCGCCGATCGCGGTCAGCGCGCGTTCGGTATCCCGCTCGGAGATGATCAGTGGCGGCGCAAGGCGGACGACGGTGTCGCGGTGCAGCGTCCAGTTGAGGATCAGCCCGCGGCGGAGCGCCTCGGCGCAGAACGCCTGGGTGAGTGCCGGCGAGGCGAAATCGAGACCGAGCAGCAGGCCGCGTCCACGCACCCCGGTGAGCACCGGGCCGGTCAGCTCACCGAGGCGGTACCGCCAGCGGCTGCCGACCTCGGCGGCGCGCGCCGGCAGATCCTCGCGCGCCAGCACCTCGAGTGCCGCAAGCCCGGCGGCACAGGAGAGCGGGTGGCCGCCGAACGTCGTCACGTGCGCGAGCGGCGGATCGTGGGAGAGCGTCGCCATCAGTTCCGGGCGACCGACGAATGCGCCGAGCGGCAGGCCGCCGCCGAGTGCCTTGGCGAGCACGAGCACGTCGGGCACGACGTCCCACTGCTCGCAGGCGAACCAGGTGCCGGTGCGGCCGAAGCCGGTCATCACCTCGTCGCATACGAGCAGCGCGCCGGTGGCATCGCAGCGCGCGCGCAGGGCCGGCAGAAACGCCGGTCCCGGGACCCGCACGCCCCCCTCGCCCTGGATCGGTTCGACGACCACCGCAGCGACGCGGTGATCGATGCGATCGAGCGCCTCGAGATCGTCGAACGGCAGGAACTCGACGTCGCCGAGCAGCGGCTCGAACGGCGGCCGGTAAACCGGACTGTCGCACAGCGACAGCGCGCCCATCGTGTCGCCGTGATAGGCGCCGCGGAAGGTGACGAAACGCGATCGACCGGTCGCCTTGCGAGCCAGCTTGAGCGCGCCTTCGATCGCCTCGGTGCCGCTGTTGCAGAAGTAGGTGACCGACAGCGCTCCCGGTGCCCGCGCCGCGAGCGCCGCGGCGAGGTGGACCTGCGGCGCCTCGACCGCCTCGCCGTACACCATTACGTGCAGGTAGCGCTCGGCCTGCGCGCGCACCGCGGCGATGACCTCGGGATGACCGTGTCCGACGTTCGCGACGCCGATGCCGGAGAGCAGATCGAGGTACTCGCGACCCTCGACATCCCACACCGACGTTCCAGCGGCGCGCTCGACGACGATGCCGAGCGGCGCCGGCGACGTCTGGCAGACATGGCGCAGGAACAGCCCGCGCAGCGCGTCAGCCGTCATCGGTCACCCAATCCGTGAGGCGCGGCCGTCCGCCCTGCCGCCACGCGAGCGGCGGCTGCTGCATCGCGCCGAGCGGGCTGACCAGCGCCACGCCGCACGCCGCGAGCCGCTGCGCGATCGTCTCCCAGCGTTCCGGTTCGGCGCCGAGCCCGGTGCCTTCCAGTACACTGCACACCGGGGCGAGCAGCGCCGGGAGCGCATCGAGATCGGCGATCGGCATGACGCGCAGCGTGCGCCCGAGCGGCGACGGGACGAAACGGGCGCGGGGTTCGACGATCACCGTGCCTGCCGCCTCATCGGCCGCGGCCAGCAGGGAAATGCGTTCGCCGTCGAACGTCGCCCACTCGGCCGAATCGCGCAGGCGGCGGATGGCGAGGCGCTGTCCCAGCGACATCGACGCGGGCGGCAATGACTCGGCGAGCCGTGCGAGCTCGGCGGCGAGCTCGGTGGCGAAGGCCTCCGCCTGCGCGCGGGTCCCCTCGACGAAGCAGAGCTGTGGTGACAGGCAGCCGCGCTGATCCCACAGGGCGGTATCGAATGCCAGCGCGGCGGCACTGGTCCGCTCGCGGGCGGCGGCGGCAGTGACGAGCGCGAAGCTGATCCGGTGTCCGTGGCCGATGAATCGGCCGCGGGTACGGGCGGCGAGGGCGGCGATCGTCTCATCGTCGCCGGCGGCGACGACGAGATCGGCGGTGTCGAGCGCGAGCGCGCCGGCGGTGTGGTCGTCGCCTGGCCAGTAGTGCACCGCGAGCGCGTCGGCGAGGCTGCGATCATGTGCGGCGAGGCTGGCGTGAAACAGAGCGGGGAAGACGCGATCGCCGCGACCGGGCTTGATGAGGGCGGCGGAACCGATGGCGAGCGACAGCGCCGCGGGAATCGCGGCGAGGCCAGGCAGGTTCCCGGGCAGGATGTGGAGAATGAGCGGCGGGCCGTGCCGGGTGCCGGCCTCGCGCGCCACCAGCGCGGCGAGCGCCGGCGCGCGCAGCGGCGTGAGCATGGTGGGCAGGGCGGTGCGCAGCATCGGGAGCGAGAAGCCGGTCGCGGTGGGCAGCTCGGCGAGCGCGCGGTCCATCCACGGCGAGTCGGGCGCGAGCCAGGCCTCGACGATGGCGTCGAGCGCCGCGAGGACGTCGTCGCGCCGGCGAGCACGCAGCGCGCGGCGCGCTTCACGCAGAGCGACCAGGCCCGCGCGCAGGTCGGCGGCATCGGGACGCGTCGCGGCAGCGGGATCGAGATCGCTCATGGCGCGTCCCACTGCAGGGCGCTGAGCGAGCAGCCGCGGGCCTCGGCACCGGGGGCGCGACCGAGGAGCTGAAAGCCGTCCTGGTCCGCGACGCCGAGGTCTTCGGACAGCACGGCGACGGCGCTGCCGGCGTTCGCGAGGTCGACGTGGCACAGCAGGCCCGGTGTGCCGGGCGGCACCGGCGCGAGCGTTGCGGGATCGAGGATCCGTACGCGCGCCCAGTGCGGGCCGCGCTTGCGACGCGGGGCATGGCGGCCGGCGACGCGGTCGGCGATGACGCTGTCGTAGTACTGGCTCGACAGCTCCGCCATGCCGTACTCGTTGACGACGAAGTAGCCGGGGATGGCGAACGCGTTCCACACCGCGTGCAGCAGTCCCCGGCGCGACAGCGCCCGCGGGGCGCCCTTGTCGCCGCCGGTATCCATCAGGCGGCTGCCGTGCGGCAGACGCACCGCAATGGCGCGGGCCGCGAGCGCATCGAGGGCGCGGATCAGCGCTCCGGTGGTGGTGAGAATGGCGAGCGGACGGCCGTCGCGTTCGCTCGCCGCGAGCGCGGCGATGAACGCCTCGGTATCGAGCGCATCGACGGCGGCGGCGTAGCGGACATCCGCGCCGTGCGTCTCGATCGCCCAGGCGACCATCTGCGCGAGCGACGACTGCGGCTGCGCACTGGCGGGCGGAATGAGCGACACGATGCGCATGCGCTCGACATCGGGGAAGAGGAAGCGGCGCAGGCCGGCACGCGCCGACTGATGATACAGACGCAGGTCGGGCACGAGGTGGCGCGAGCGCGTCTCGGGGCCGGCGGTCGTGCCGCTCGAGAGGAACGTGCGCTCCGGCGGGCCGCAGGTCAGGGCGGCGTGCTTGAAGGCGACGATCGGCACCGGCGGAATCGCGCGCCAGTCGGCGACCGTCGCCGGGGTCGCGCCGCGGCGCTCGGCGTACTCCCGATACGCGGGACAGCAGGCGAACTGATGCGCGAACACCGCCAGCGCGAGGTCTTCGAAGCGATCGGCGGCGGGGTCGGCGATGAACGCCAGGACCCGATCGTAGGGCGCGTCCACCCGCCGACGGTAGCCGGTCGCCGGCAGCGATGCCACGCGCCCGCGAGAGCACCTTGACACGTTCCATGGTGACAGACAGCATCTCGAACTGGACGCAGATGATGGAACGCGGGAACCTGATCGTCATCGTGGTGGTTGTAGCGGCGCTGGCGCTGTTCGGGCTGCGCTTTTTTTCCGGCGGCGCGGGCGATGTCGATCTCGCCAGCCTGAGCAACGGTGAGCTGGGGCGCCCCGGCGACCCGAACGGCGGATTCGCGGACGGCGACGAACGCGCGCTGCGCGGCGGCGGTCTCGGCGGCCGCGGTGGTGGCGACGCCAGCGGCCGTGGACGCGGTGCCTTCGGCGCGAGCGGCACGCGGCTCGGCCCCGGACGCGGCTTCGACAGCGCGCGCGGCGGCAGCGGCGGCGCGGCGGATCTCGCGCGGGGTGGCGGCAGCCGCGCGGGTGGCGGGGTGGTCGGCGGCGGTGGCGGGTCCGGCTCCCTCGGCTCGGGTGGCTCGGCCGCGATTGCCGACTCCGAGAGCGGTGGCCGTCTGGCGCAGCGCCGCGACACGCTCGTCGAGTCGCTCGGATCGCGCCAGCCGCTGCGCAGCGACCTGATCAATCAGCCCGTCCCGGGTGAGAACGTCGCGCTGCAGGTCAACTCGACCGAAGACATCGCCGAGCACGCCGGCTACGCCGAGGGCGAGGTGCGCGACGCCGACAGCGATACCGGCATCGAGATCACGGAGAACTCGCGCATCGAGTTCCCCAACGCGGGCAACGCCTCGAAGGAAGGGAACATCTCCTTCACGATCAAGCCGGAGTGGGCCGGGGGCGATGCGACGAACAACGCGCTCGTGCAGATCCGTCAGGAACACGAGTGGAACAATCGCCTCGAGATCGTGAAGAACGGCGAGTTCCTGCGCGCCATCCTCACCGACAACACCGGCAAGGAAGCCGACATCAGCTATCGCATCACCGACTGGCAGCCCGGCCAGGAGTACGAGGTCAACTTCTCGTGGGGCGAGGGCCGCACCGAGCTGAGCGTCAACAACCAGATCGTCGGCCGCAACGAGTATCCCGGCCAGATCGAGTTCCGCTCCGGCACGCCGATGATCTTCGGCGCCGACCACCCGGGCAGCGCCTACGGCAGCGCCCAGGCGACGATCAAGCACTTCACCGTCGGCCAGCAACCCAACTGGACGCAGTGAGCGGCACCGGCCGCGCCGCCGGAGTGCGCCGGTCGGGTTGACCGCCATCCGGACAAACGGCCCGCAGCAGAGTTCTGCTGCGGGCCTTTTTTCGTCGCTGGCGGAGAGCGGAAACACGAAGGCCCGCCGCCGGAAGTCGGCAGCGGGCCTTCGTTTGTGTCAGGTGCGGGTGGTGCGGCTCACATCATGCCGCCCATGCCCCCCATGCCGCCCATGCCGCCCGGCGGCATGCCCGGGGCGGCCGACTTCTCCTCGGGCTTCTCGGCGATCAGCGCCTCGGTGGTGAGGAGCATGCCGGCGACCGAGGCGGCGTTCTGCAGCCCGGTGCGGACGACCTTCGTCGGGTCGACGATGCCGGCCTTGATCATGTCCTCGAACTCCTCGCGTGCGGCGTTGAAGCCGTAGGCGCCCTTGCCGTTCTTGACGCGGTCGAGGACGATCGAGCCCTCCCAGCCGGCGTTGGTCGCGATCCAGCGGCAGGGATCCTCGATGGCGCGGCGGACGATGTTGACGCCGACCTGCTCCTCGGGGCTGAGCTTGAGCGACTCGAGCGCCGACGAGGCCCGGATCAGCGCCACGCCGCCGCCCGGTACGATGCCTTCCTCGACCGCCGCGCGCGTCGCGTGCAGCGCGTCCTCGACGCGCGCCTTCTTCTCCTTCATCTCGACCTCGGTGGCGGCGCCGACGCGCACCACCGCGACACCGCCGACCAGCTTCGCGAGACGCTCCTGGAGCTTCTCGCGGTCGTAGTCGGAGGTCGTCTCGTCGATCTGGGCGCGGATCTGCTTGATGCGGCCCTCGATGTCGGCCTTCTTGCCGGCGCCGTCGACGATCGTCGTGTTGTCCTTGTCGATGACGATGCGCTTGGCGCGGCCGAGATCGTTCAGCGTGACGTTCTCGAGCTTGATGCCGAGCTCCTCGGCGATGACGCGGCCGCCGGTGAGGATCGCGATGTCCTCGAGCATCGCCTTGCGGCGGTCGCCGAAGCCGGGCGCCTTCACCGCGCAGGCGTGCAGCGTGCCGCGGATCTTGTTCACCACCAGCGTCGCGAGCGCCTCGCCCTCGACGTCCTCGGCGATGATGATGAACGGCTTGCCGGTCCGGGCGATCGCCTCGAGCACCGGCAGCAGGTCCTTCATCGCGCTGATCTTCTTCTCGTGGATCAGCAGGTAGGCGTCCTCGAGCACCGCCTCCATCTTGTCGGGGTCGGTGACGAAGTACGGCGACAGGTAGCCGCGGTCGAACTGCATGCCCTCGACCACTTCCAGCGTCGTGTCGAGGCTCTTGGCCTCCTCGACGGTGATGACGCCTTCCTTGCCGACCTTGTCCATCGCCTCGGCGATGATCTCGCCGATCGCGGCGTCGTTGTTCGCCGAGATCGTGCCGACCTGGGCGATCTCCTTCTGGTCCTTGGTCGGCTTCGAGAGCTTCTTCAGCTCCTCGGTCACCGCGGCGACCGCCTTGTCGATGCCGCGCTTCAGCGACATCGGGTCGTGCCCGGCGGCGACCATCTTCGCGCCCTCGGAGAAGATGGCGCGGGCGAGCACGGTGGCCGACGTCGTGCCGTCACCGGCGACGTCCGAGGTCTTCGAGGCGACCTCCTTCACCATCTGCGCGCCCATGTTCTCGAACTTGTCCTCGAGCTCGATTTCCTTGGCGACGGTGACGCCGTCCTTGGTGACGTTCGGGGCGCCGAACGACTTCTCGAGCACGACATTGCGACCCTTGGGCCCGAGCGTCACGGTGACCGCATCGGCGAGCAGGTTGACGCCGCGCAGCACCTTGTCGCGGGCGTCCTGACTGAACTTCACGATCTTGGCAGGCATGACATGTCCTCCTGGTTGCGTGCGGGTTACTTGCCTTCGAGCACGCCGAGGATGTCGTCCTCGCGCATGATCAGATAGTCCTCACCGTCCAGCTTCACCTCGGTCCCCGAGTACTTGCCGAACAGGATGCGGTCACCCGCCTTCACGTCGAGCGGCGTGATCTTGCCGTCATCACCGACCTTGCCCTTCCCGACCGCCACGACCTTGCCCTCCTGGGGCTTCTCCTTGGCGCTGTCGGGGATGATGATGCCGCCCTTCGTCTTCTCTTCCTCCTGCACTCGCTGAACGATCACGCGGTCCTGCAACGGGCGAATTTTCATTCCCTCTCTCTCCTTTCCTTCTCCGAGTGGTGTGGTGATTGTGGCTGGCGGATCGGTGGTGCGCGCAACGAGGACGACCCCCCGACCGTAAACGGCCGCGGCGTAGGTAGACACGGCCGGATCGCTGTCAACCCGGACGGGTCAACTTTTCTGCTTGCGATGCTCCTCGTCCATGTAGCGCTGGTAGAGGATGTCCCATTCGCGGCTGCCAGGCGGAACCTTGCGCGACAGGGACGCGATCTTGCGCCGGACGATCTCGTCGAGACGGGCCTCGGCTTCGCGCTGCCCCTCGAGCGCGCGCTTGATCTCCTGCAGCGCGAGGCGCTCGTTGGCGACGTCGGCCAGACCCTCGGCGCGCAGGACCGCGAGGATCCGGTGCGCCAGGTAGGACAGGCGGCCTTCGCTGAAGCGGATCACAGGATAAAACCCCGTTCCTTGGCGAGGCGGACCTTGATGCCTTCGATCAACTTGCGCTGATCCATCCCCAGCGCCTGACGACCGAGCTTCGTGGCGGCACGCTCGGCCTCCTCCTCGAGCTCCTGCTCGGCGCGCAGGTTCTCGATGAGCAGGCGCGCGACGCGCTCGACGAGCTGCTTCTCGGGCACTTTGGGGACGACGAACCCCGGCGCGGCGATGGCACGGACCACCTGATCCGCCAACCGGTTGATCGCCGCCTCGGGAATCCGCATCCGAGTTGCATAGCGCGCCCGCCCCGGCCGGGTAAACCACCCTCCCGGAGGCCTGGCGAAGACGAGCGGTCCCCAGACGGGGGAGGACACACGGTCGAAACTCAGTCCGGTGAGTGAGTCGACTCGAAGTCCTCCAGCCCTCGGTGGCCATTCGGGGACCGATCCCGGCAGCGGCTGACGGCCGGGACGCTCCACCTTTTGTCCCATTCGTGTCACGGTGCGGGCGTGCCGCTCCTCGATGCGCTGCTGCAGCTCGATCGATCCGCGCTGGCCCTCGGCGCCGCCGCCGGGGTGCTGTTCGGGACGCTGTTCGGCTGGCTGATCGCGCGAGCGCGTGCCGTGCGCCTGCTGGCCGATGCCGCGGCACGCTGCAGCGAGGTGGAGGCACGGCTCGACGAGCGCGCCGGGCGGGCGGCGCAACTCGAGGCGGAACGCGATCGCGCGCTGACCGAGGCGGCGGCGCTGCGTGACCAGGTCACCGAGCTGCGCACCGCGCAGGCGCGGCTCGTCGCCCAGGCGGAAGGCGAGCGCCGCGCCGCCGCCGACAAGCTCGCGCTGCTGCAGGCGACCGAGGCGAAGCTGCGCGAGGCGTTTACGTCACTCTCCGCCGATGCCCTGCGCGCCAACAGCCAGTCGTTCCTCGAGCTCGCGAAGACCTCGATGGGCGAGTTCCAGAAGGGCGCGACGAACGAGCTCGAGACGCGACAGAAGGCGATCGCCGACCTCGTGCAGCCGATCCGCGAGTCGCTCGTCCAGGTCGGGGCCAAGCTCGAGGAAGTCGAGAAGCAGCGCATCGGACACTATGCGACGCTCGGCCAGCAGGTCGAGTCGCTGGCGCAGATGCAGCTGCGGCTGCAGGCGGAGACCGGCAATCTCGTCAAGGCGCTGCGCGCGCCGGCGGTGCGCGGACGCTGGGGCGAAATCCAGCTGCGGCGGGTCGTCGAGCTCGCCGGCATGCTCGCGTACTGCGATTTCGACGAGCAGCGCGTCACCGCCACCGACGACGGGGTGGTGCGGCCGGACGTGATCGTCCGTCTGCCGGGCGGCAAGCAGGTGGTCATCGACGCCAAGGCGCCGCTCGGTGCCTACCTCGAGGCGCTCGAGGCGAACGACGAGGCGCACCGCGCCGAGCACCTGCGCGCCCATGCCCGCCAGGTGCGCACGCACATGCAGAAACTCAGCGAGAAGGCGTACCAGAAGCAGTTCGCCGCGACGCCCGAGTTCGTCGTCATGTTCCTGCCCGGCGAGACGTTCTTCAGCGCCGCACTGCAGCATGATCCGCAGCTGATCGAGTTCGGCGTCGACCAGCGCGTGATTCCCGCCAGCCCGACCACGCTGATCGCGCTGCTGCGCGCCGTCGCCTACGGCTGGCGGCAGGAGCAGCTCGCCGAGAATGCCCAGCAGATCAGCAAGCTCGGCGGCGACCTGCACGACCGCCTGCGCGTGTTCGGCGAGCACCTTGAAACGATGGGGCGCGAGCTCGACGCCGCAGTGCGTGCCTACAACCGCGCCGTCGGATCGCTCGAGTCGCGCGTGCTGGTCAGCGCCCGCAAGCTGAAGGATCTCGGCGCCGGCTCGAGCGAGGACATCCCGGCGCTCGACGTCGTCGAACGCGTGCCGCGGCAGATCACCGTGTCGCCGGCCGGCGCCGCGCCGCCCGATGCCGCGGCGGCGGAGGGTGGTGCGGACGCGGCGGGGGTTCCGAGGGTGGGGGTTCGGGGTTAGGGGTCGGCGCGTCGGTTGCCAACCGAATCGCGTCTTGCGCCCATGCGGGCCTTCATCCTCACGCCGACCTACCGCATCCGCGACGGGGTGCCGGAAGTCCACCTGCACTGCGTGCTCGAGAACGGCCGGCCGGCCCTGATCGTCGACGACCGCGTGCGGCCGTACTTCTTCGTGCGCGCCACCGACGCTGCGCGCGCCGCGGCGCTGGCTCCGGCGCTGCGCGTCGAGGCGACGGCGCTGCGCACGTTTGCCGGCGAGCCGGTGGCGCGGGCCTCGGCGAACCTGCCCGGCGACGTGCCGGGCCTGCGGGCGCGCCTCGAGGCGGTGGGCATCACCTGCTTCGAGGCCGACCTGCGCTTCGCTTCCCGCTACCTCATCGATCACGGCATCCGCGGCGGGCTGCGGCTGGCGGGGCATGGCGAACCGCACGGGCGCGCCGGCCTGCTGTTCCGCAACCCGCGGCTCGAGCCGTGCCGGTGGACGCCGACCCTGCGCGTGCTGTCGATCGACATCGAAACCGATCCGCACGCCGACCAGATCCTGTCGGTCGCGCTGCACACGCCGGAATTCAGCCGCGTGCTGATCGTGCATCACGAGGTGTTTCCGCATGCCGAGCCGGTGCATTCCGAGCGCGAGCTGCTGCACCGCTTCCTCGCCTACGTCGACGAGCTCGATCCCGACATTATCACCGGCTGGAACGTCGCCGCATTCGATCTCGCGATGCTGGCGCGCCGCGCCCACCACTACAGCATCCCGTTCACGATCGGCCGCACCGACGAGCCGTTCGCGCTGCGCCGCGAGCTCTCGTACACCCGCGAAGCGCGCGCCATCGTCGCCGGACGCCTCGTCCTCGACGGTCCGTCGCTGCTGCGCGGCGCCTTCGTGCGCCTGCCCGACTACCGGCTCGAGACCGCCGCGCAGGCGCTGCTCGGCCGCGGCAAGCTGATCGGCGGCACGCACCGGCTCGACGCCATCCTGCGCGCCTACCGCGAGGATCCCGCGCATTTCGTCGCCTACAACCTCGAAGACGCGCGGCTGGTCAGCGAGCTGCTCGAGCGCACGGGGCTCATCGCCCTCGCCGTCGAACGCAGCCTTCTCACCGGCATGCCGCTCGACCGCGTCAGCGCCGCGATCGCCTCGGTCGACGCACTCTACCTCGGCGCGCTGCGCGCCCGCGGCCACGTCGCGCCGTCGGTCGAGCCGTTCGACCGCGACGTCCACCTCACCGGCGGCTACGTCATGGATTCGCGGCCGGGGCTCTACCGCAACGTGCTCGTCTTCGACTTCAAGAGCCTGTACCCGAGCATCATTTGCACCTTCAATCTCGACCCCCTCTCGCTGCTGCCCGACGCGGCGGACGATGCCGATGCGCTCGTCGCGCCCAACGGCGCGCGCTTCCGCCGCGCGCCGCGCGGCATCCTGCCCGAGCTCGTCGAGCGGCTCGGCGCCGAGCGCGAGCAGGCAAAACGCGACGGCCACGCGGTGAAGGCCAACGCCATCAAGATCCTGATGAACTCGCTCTACGGCGTGCTCGGGGCCGGGGCGTCGCGCCTGTTCTCCCCCGCGGTGTCGAACGCCATCACCCACTTCGGACAACTGCTCATCCGCGCGGCGGCCGAACTGGCGCGCGCCGCGGGCTACCGGGTCATCTATGGCGACACCGACTCGCTGTTCGTCGACGCGGGGACCGCCGATCCGAGCGCGGCCCTGGCGCGCGCCGCGACGTTGCGCGCGACGATCGGGGACGGCATCACGCGCCTCGTGCACGACGAGTTCGGCTGTGACAGCGTGCTCGATCTGGAGTTCGAGAAGCTCTACCTGCGCTTCTTCCTGCCCGAGGTGCGCAGCGGCGCGGCGGGAAGCAAGAAGCGGTACGCCGGGTTGCTGCGCGATGAGGCCCACGGCGAGTACATCGAGTTCGTCGGCCTCGAATCCGTGCGTCGCGACTGGAGCGAGGTGAGCAAGCGCTTCCAGCTCGGCCTGCTCGAGCGCGTCTTCCGCGACGAGCCGGTGGCCGACTTCGTGCGGGACTTCGTCGCCGACCTGCGCGCCGGCCGCCACGACGATGCGCTCGTCTACCGCAAGGCGGTGCGCAAGGAGCTCGCCGCGTACACGCGTACGACACCGCCGCACGTCCGCGCCGCCCGCCGCCTCGGCGAGCACGCGGGGCGCATCGTCGCCTACACGATCACGCGCAATGGTCCCGAGCCGGCCGGGGAGGAAACCGCGCCGCCGGACTACACCCACTACGTCGAGCATCAGCTCCGGCCGGTCGGAGACGCGATCCTGCGCTTCCTCGGCACGGATTTCGACACGCTCACCGGCGCGCAGCGACAGCTGTCGCTGTTCTGAGGACAGATGATGAATGCCCCAACCGCTCGTCGCACCCGATTCGCCGCGCTCGTCGCAGGCACCATGCTGCTGCTGCCGGCGTGTGCCGCCCGCGAGCCGCAGCTCCTGACGCCCGGGCCGCCCACCATCACCGCGGCGGCCGCCACGACGAAGCCGTTGCGTCCCGGCGAGAGCATCCGGCCGCTCGAGCTGCGCCGCTCCGACAGCGCCAGCATCTCGCTTATCCGCATCCGCGACCGCGAATCGCCGCACATGCACACCCGCTACGATCTCACCGTCGTGCTGGTCGAGGGCACCGGGACGTTGTGGCTCGACGGCGCTCCGCTGCCGATGCGGATCGGCGACGTCGCGTTCATCCCGCGCGGCGTGCCGCACTGGTTCGTCAACGAATCGAGCGCGCCCGCCGCCGCCCTGGTGACGTTCGCTCCCGCCTACACGGGTCCCGATCAGGTGCCCGCCGGCCTCGGCATGGCGCGCTGAGCTCGGCGGAAGCGCAAAGCGGAAAGCGAGAAGCGGAAAGCGGGAAGCAGGGAAGGCGGAAGAGCGAAGAGGAGCGCTCCTTGGTGAAAGGCGCGCCTTCTTTCCGCTTTTACCTTTCCGCTTTCCGCTCCGCTCCGCCTGTAGCGATCCGCCGGGATCTGTGGCCTTCTCCAGGCCATGGCGATCAACATCACGCGCGTGTACACGCGCACCGGCGATCAGGGGACGACTGCGCTCGTCGGCGGCGCGCGGGTGACGAAGGATGCGCGGCGCGTCGAGTGCTACGGCGCCATCGACGAGCTCAACGCGATTCTCGGCATCGCGCGCAGCGGCAATCGGCAGAGCCCGGCCGGCCCGGCGCGCGAGCGCCTCGAAGAGATCCTGCGCGCACTGCAGAACGAGCTGTTCGATCTCGGCAGCGAGCTCGCGACGCCGCCCGAGGCCGAGTACGAGGGCATGTTCAAGGTCGGCGCCGCCGACGTGCAGGCGCTCGAGACGCTCATGGACGAGTGCCAGCATGACCTCGAGCCGCTGCAGTCGTTCGTGCTGCCCGGCGGCGGCATGGTCAGCGCCATGCTGCACCAGGCGCGCACCGTCTGCCGGCGTGCGGAACGCGAGATCATCCGGCTCGCCCGCGAGGAGCCGATCGGCGAGTTCGTCGTGCCGTACGTCAATCGCCTGAGCGACCTGCTGTTCGTGCTCTCCCGCTGGGTCAGCCGGCAGTACGGCGAACCCGAGTTCCTCTGGGAACGCGGTCTGCGCAATCGCACGCGCCCCGCCGCCGCGGGACGCAAGCCCGTCCGGCGCGCGCCCGCCGCCCCGCGCCGCCGCTGAGGAGGTGACGATGGCGCTCTATCTCAAGCAGCTCCCGCTCGGACCGATGCAGAACTTCGTCTACCTCATCGGCGACACGACGACGCGCCGCGCCGTGGTGGTCGATCCCGCATGGGACATCGACGCGATCGAACGCACGCTCGCCGCCGACGACATGACGCTCGAGGCGGCACTGATCACGCACTTCCATCCCGACCACCTCGGCGGCGATCTGATGGGGCACCACATCCCCGGCGCGGTCGAGCTGCTGGCGCGCGGGGCGAAGATCAAGGTGCACGTGCACAAGGACGAAGCCGAGTACGTGCCGCGCGTCTGCGGCTTGTCGCGCAGCGATCTCGTGCTCACCGAAAGCGGCGACGACCTCACCGTCGGTACGCATCGCATCCGCTTCCTGCACACTCCCGGGCACACACCCGGCTCGCAGTGCTTTCTCGTCGACAACAATCTCGTCTCGGGCGACACGCTGTTCATCGGTGGCTGCGGCCGCGTCGACCTGCCGGGCAGTGATCCGGCGCAGATGTACGACAGCCTCGTCAACAAGCTGCGCGCCCTGCCCGACGAGACCGTGCTCTATCCCGGCCACGACTACGCCGCACGCCCGTCGTCGACGATGGGCGAGGAGAAGCGGCGCAATCTCTACCTGCGCTTCGAACGCCTCGAGGACTTCCTCGGGAGGATGGGATACTGACCCGCGCCTCTCTGCCCGAGGTGCGCGCTCTCCCGTCGGAAGCTGCCCTCACCCGAAGCGCGCGGCGTGCTAGGGTGTTCTCGCGATCGCTCGACGCCATGCGCACACTGTTCGCCTACGGCACGCTGAAGGATGCGTTGCAGCGCCAGGTGGTGCTGCGCGGCGCGTCGGCCCGCGTGATCGGCAGCGGCACCGTGACGGGGGCCCTGTACGAGGTCGGGTACTTCCCCGGACTGGTCTGCGACGGGGCCGGCGATCCGATCCCCGGCGTGCTGCTCGAGCTGTCCGACGACACCGCGCTCGAGCATCTCGATGCGTACGAAGACGTGGCCGGCGGGCTGTTCGTCCGCCGCCGCGTCGAGGTGCAGCTCGACGACGGCTCGACGCGCGAGGCCTGGACGTACGAGTACAACCGCCCGGTGCACGGGTTGCGCAGGATCCCCGCCTGGGGCGGCTGACCACCCTGCCGCACCCCGGCTACACGATCCCGGCAGCCTGCAGCGCCTGGTACGTCGTGTAGCCGCCCGACAGGTTGGCGGCGCGATAGCCGTGCTGGGTGAGAAAGCGGGTCGCGTAATACGCGCGCTGTCCGACGCCGCAGTAGAGGAGCAGCGGTGCGTCGGCCGGCAGCTCGCGGTAGCGCGCGCGCAGCTGCGACAACGGCAGGTTGAGCGCCCCGTCGACGTGCCCGGCGGCGTACTCGGCGGGCTCGCGCACGTCGACCACGACCGAGCCGCGCTCGTGCAGTTCCCGCCAGTCGGCGAGCGGCATCAGCCCGTCGAGATGATTCGTCGCGATCATGCCGGCGAGGTTGGCGGGATCCTTCGCGCCGCCGAACTGCGGCGCGTAGCAGAGCTCGGCCTCGGCGAGATCGCGCACCGTACCGCCGAGCTGGATCATCGTCGCGATGACGTCGATGCGCTTGTCGACGCCTTCGCGCCCGACGGCCTGTGCGCCGAGGATGCGTCCATCCGGCACGCCGAAGAGCAGCTTGAGATGGATCGGCTGCGCGCCGGGGTAGTACGCGGCGTGGTGGCCGGGATGAAGATAGACGGCGGCAAAGTCGCGCACGCCGGCGCGGCGCAGTCCCTTTTCACTCGCGCCGGTGGTGGCGACCGCCTGCCCGAAGACACCGACGATGGCGGTGGCCTGCACGCCGCGGAAGGCCCGTGGCCGGCCGGCGATCGACTCGGCGGCAATCCGGCCCTGACGGTTCGCCGGGCCGGCGAGCGGCACGATGACCTCCTGCCCGCTGATCACGTCGCGCACCTCGACCGCGTCGCCGACCGCCCAGATGTGCGGGTCCGCGGTGCGCATCTCCGCATCGACCGCGATGCCCCCGCGTTCGCCGAGCGGCAGCCCGGCGGCGGCCGCCAGCCCGGTTTCCGGACGGACGCCGATCGACAGGATGACGAGGTCGGCGGGCAACCGCGCCCCGCGCTCGGTGAGCACGACGAGACCGGGCCCGTCGGGCTCGAAGCCGGCGAGCCCGTCACCGAGGTGCGCGATGACCCCCTGCGTTGCGAGGTGTGCCTGTACCGTGGCCGCCATCTCCGGATCGAGCGGCGGCAGGACCTGCGGCAGCTTCTCGACCAGCGTCACTTTCAGGCCGCGATGCGCGAGGTTCTCGGCCATCTCGAGGCCGATGAAGCCCGCACCGATGATGACGGCGCGCGTCGGCGCGCGCTCGGTGATCCAGGCGCGGATGCGGCGGGTGTCGGGAATGGTGCGCACGGCGAAGATCCCGGGCAGATCGATGCCGGGCAGCGGCGGCCGCACCGGCGCGGCGCCCGGCGCAAGGAGGAGCGCATCGTAGGGTTCGTCGCGCTCGCGCGGGCCGTCCGGCGCGTCGAGCTCGCGCACGCGGATTGTACGCCGCGCCCGGTCCAGCGCGACGACTTCGTGACGCGTGCGCACGTCGATGTTGAAGCGCTCGCGGAACAGCTCGCTCGACGCCACGAGCAGAGTCTGCTCCTCGGCGATGACGTTGCCGACGTGGTACGGCAGGCCGCAGTTCGCGAACGACACGTACGGACCGCGATCGAAGATCACGATCTCCGCGGTTTCATCGAGCCGCCGCAGCCGCGCCGCGCACGAGGCGCCACCTGCTACGCCGCCGACGATCAACACCCGCTTGCCCATTGGGTCACCTCGCCCGGAGTGTAGCGTTCCGATCCGCGCGGCGGCAGACAAAGAACGAACGGGTACCATCCGCGCCGCGCCGCGCGCACGCCGCCGCCGCGCGTGGTTGACCATACGCGCGGCGCTCCCGTAGCGTCCGCTGCCACGAGGAGCTCCGGCATGGTCGAGAAGACGATCACGCTCACCGGCACGTCGCCGACCAGCATCGAGGATGCGGTCAACGTTGCCGTGGCGCGTGCGGCGGTGACCATCGACGCGATCCGCCGTGTCGACGTCGTCCGCGTCAGCGGGACGGTCGAGCAGGGCGCGGTCGCCACCTGGCGGGTGAAGGTGCGGCTCACCTTCCTCGTTCAGGACCGGCTGCACGAGTAGCGCACCGCCATGGAAGCGAAGCTGCGCGAGGTGCTGCCGGGCATTCACCTGCTGCACCTGCCGCTGCCGATGAAGCCGACGATCGTCAACGTCGTCCTGATCGACGGCGGCGACGAGTGGGCGCTGGTCGATACCGGCATGCACACCGCCGACAGCCTCGCGACCTTCGACGCGGCGCTCGCGCAGCTGCGGCTCGCTCCCGACCGGGTGCGGGCGATCATCTGTACCCACCATCATCCCGATCATTTCGGCACCTCGCGGGCGTATCGCGAGCGCACCGGCGCGACGCTGTACCTGCATCCCGCGGAGTGGGAGCGCGCGCAGCAGATGCTGCCGAGCGATCGTCCGGCGGAGGTGGTCCGCTTCTTCCGCATCCACGGCATCCCGCTCGACCGCTTCGCGCACGTGCCGCGGCCGCGCGACATCTGGGGCAGCGTCTACGTCACCGCCGCGCCCGACCGCGCGCTCGCCGACGGCCAGGTGCTCACCGTCGGGACGCGCCGTCTCGAGGTGATCTGGACGCCGGGGCACGCCCCGGGACACTGCGTGCTCTACCTGCCGCGCGAACGGGCCCTGATCGTCGGCGATCACCTGCTGCCGAAAATCACCCCGCACGTCGGCTTCGGGCCGGGGTCGACCGGCGACCCGCTTGGCGACTTCCTCGCCTCACAGGAGAAGCTGCAGCCCCTCGCCGTCGATGTCGTGCTGCCGGCGCACGGCGGCGTGTTCGCCGATCACCGGCACCGCGCCCGCCAGATCATCCAGCACCACCAGGTCCGCCTGCGCGACATGCTCGACATCGTCCACCGCCAGGCGCACACCGCCTACGATGTCGCGCGCCGGGCGTTCGCGTTCGACAGCGACAGCCCGCTCACCTACCAGTTCCCGGCGACCTTCGAGACGCTCGCCCATCTCGAGCACCTGCGCCAGACCGGCGCTGTCCTGTGCGAGACACGCGACGAGCGCGTCGTCTGGCGCGCGGCGCGCACCTAGCGCGCCGGGACACGACCGTTCCGCGGAGCGGCGGATCCGCAATCACGCGGACCGGAGCCGCGCAAACGGCGCACGCCGCGGTCGGCCGGGCCGGCGATCACGGCACCGGGTAGTGGAAGCCGAGATCGACGGGCGGATCGTCCGGCGTGCCGTCGGGCACCGTGGTGCGATCGAAGAGCTGCGAGACGAGGACGTCGCCGATCTGTCCCGTGCCGGCATCGATCGCCGGGCTCGCGCCGGGATCGAGGTGGAAGTCGCCGCTATCCTCGTCCACGAAGACCGCATCGGCGTTGACGTCCTGCGTGCCGACGATGGTGGTCGGGCGGTAGGTTTTCGTCTGGTCGGCGAGCGGCGCGTAGAACACGAGGTTGAAGTTGCCGGAGTAGCCGTCGAGCGCGCTCGGCGGCCCGGTTTCGATGCTCAGGCTGACGTTGTTGTTGTTCTGGATGATGTTGTTGCGCAGCATCGCGCCGGTGGCGGCGATGTTGGCGCTGTTCGCGCCGCCGATCGCGACGCCGCGGTTTCGGTTGTTGACGATGGTGTTGTTGATCAGCCGCGCGCGCCGCGCGCCGTTGCTGATGCGGACGCCGCGGTTGGTGTTGCCGTAGATGAGATTGTTGAAGATGAGCGCGTCATCGGAGTTCTCGACGCGGATGCCGTCGCCGCCGTTGGTGATGATGCAGTTGCGCACCGTGACGTTCGGAGACGTGCTGCGCACCTGGACGCCGGCGCCGTTGTTGCCGCGCGCCCCGACGATCCGGAAGCCATCGATGTCGATATGGCTCGAGCGCGAGACGCGGATGCCGATTGACGCGTCATCGGTATCGATCAGCACCTCGCCAGCCGGGACCCCGGTGTGCTCGCCGCGGATGTCGGCGATCAGCCGCACGGGGCTCGCGGCCGTGCCGGCGACATCGGCGATGTTCACCGCTTCGGTCGGCCGCGGCTCGCCCGGGGGCACGGGCAGCAGGGTGTAGGTACCGGGGGCGACGTAGACCGTGTCGCCGGGCCGCAGCAGGCTGGCCGCGCGCGCGATGGTGCGCAGCGGCCGGTCGACCGCGAGCCCGTCATTGTCGTCGTGCCCGGTCGGGGCGACGTACATCGTGCGCGCACCAGGCGGAGGGGCGCTGCTGCCGCCTCCCCCACCGCCGCCACAGGCGGCGCCGAGCAGCGAAACAGCGAGCGCAAGAGCTACATGACGCATACGTTCGGGTGCTCCTTTGCAGGATCGTTGGACGCTACCAACGCGTCGAATCTATTGAAAGCGAGAACACCGGGCGGTGCCGGACGGCCACCGTCAGCGGTCGGCGGCGGGACGCGGGCGCTCAGAACAGGCGCAGCTGATCGCCGGCACGCGGCGGGACGCGGAAGGCATCGGCCCGCAGCGGCGGCAGCCGCCGGTCGAGCCCGCATCGGCGCGCGGCGAGCGCGAACAGGTCGCGTACCTGGGCGGCGTACGTGCCCTCGCCGCGCATGCGCTTGCCGAAGCGGCTGTCGCTCAGCTTGCCCGCCCGGCATTGCCGCAGGCGGCCGAGCACGCGCAACATGCTGTCAGGGTAGTGGCGCTCGAGCCACGCGGTGAACAGCTGGTCGAGCGGCGAGGCGAGGCGGAGCAGGACCCAGCCGGCGCTGCGCGCGCCGGCGGCCGCGGCGCGCTCGAGCAGGGCGGGCACCTCGTGATCGTTGAGGCCGGGGATGATCGGCGCGGTCAGCACGCCGACGGGAATGCCCGCGGCGGCGAGTGCCGCCACCGCCTGCAGGCGCCGCTCCGGCGTCGCCGCGCGTGGCTCCATGCGCCGGGCGAGATCGGCGTCGAGTGTGGTCAGCGACACGAACACGTGCACGGCGCCGTGCGCGGCGAGCTCGCCGAGGAGGTCGAGGTCGCGCATCACCAGCGCCGACTTCGTCACGATGCTCACCGGATTGCGGAACTCCGCGAACACCTCGAGACAGCCGCGCGTCAGCCGCAGCTGCCGTTCGACGGGCTGATAGCAGTCGGTGTTGCCGGACAGCGCGACCACCTGCGGCTGCCAGCGCGGCGCCGCCAGCGCCTCGCGCAGGAGCGCCGGCGCGTCCGGTTTGACGAGCAGCCGGCGCTCGAAATCGAGCCCGGCGCTGAAGCCGAGATACTCGTGCGAGGGACGCGCATAGCAGTAGATGCAGCCGTGCTCGCAGCCGCGATACGGGTTCAGGCTGAAGCGGAACCCGATGTCGGGGCTATCGTTCTCGGCGAGAATCGCGCGGCTTGCGTCGCGGTAGATTTCGGTCGGCACCGGTGGCGCGCCGCCGTCCTCGTCGTGCGGTTCGGGCTCGAGATGCAGCCGCTCGAAACGGTTGGCGGGATTGAGCCGCGTACCGCGGCCGTCGAGCTCGGAGGACGACATGCTTTCGCCATTTCTTCTCCCATGCTCGCCACCGTCCGGCAAGATGGAATCTCCGGACTGCGGGCGTCCCCGCCCGCATGCAGCGCGGGAATTCTCCCCTGCACGTTCGGATGCGCCGCTTGCCAATGCCGCGGGGACGCCGCGCGGTCCCAAGGGGAGCGGTCCGGACGCGTGCCGGCTGTAATCCACCCCGCAAGCTGCTACCTCGCGCCGCATGACGAAACCCGCACTGAGCTTTGCGGCGATGCCGGGGCGGCGGCGCGCGACGATCGAGCTGGCGCAGGACCTCGAGCGGCGGGGCTACGCCGGGCTCTACTGCCCGAGCTTCGGCGACGGCATGGCGCTCTGCGAGGCGCTCGCGCTGTCGACGACGACGATTCCGTTCGGCACCAGCATCGCGAACATCTACACGCGGCACGCCTACGACTACGCGCAGAGCGTGGCGTTCATTCACGAGCTCAGCGGCGGCCGGTTCCGCTTCGGCGTCGGGGTCAGCCACGCGCCGATGAACCGCTGGTTCGGTCTGCCGCCCGGCAAGCCGCTCGCCGACATGCGGCGCTTCGTCACCGATCTGCGCGCCGGCGCGGCGCGTGCCGGCGATCTGCCGCCGCTCGTCCTCGCGGCGCTGCGCCGGCCGATGGTGGCCCTCGCCGGTGAGCTCGCCGATGGCGCGGTGTGGGCGAACGCGGCGCGCTCGCACATGCCGGCATCGCTGCAGGCGCTGCCCGAGCGCGCGCGCCGCGACGACTTCTTCATCGGCAACATGATTCCGACCTGCGTCAGCGACGACCGCGCCGCGGCCGCCGCGGTGTTGCGCCGCGTGCTGCGCAGCTATGTCATGCTGCCCAACTACCAGGCCTACTGGATCGAGGCCGGCTACGAGGACGAGATGCGCGCCATTCAGCGCGCCATCGCCGAGCAGCGCCCCGACGACATCGCGAAGTGCATGAGCGACCGCTGGCTCGAGGACGTCACCCTCTTCGGCCCGGCCCGCCGCATCCGTGACGGCCTCGCCGCCTGGCGCGCCGCCGGCGTGAAGACGCCGATCCTCGTGCCGTCATCGACGAAGGGCGGCCAGTTCGAGGCGATCAGCGAGCTGTGTGCGGTCTTCGACTGAAACAAGGGCGTGACCGGTGACCAGTGACCGGTGAGCGGTGGCGCCGCTGTGCGGCGCCTCGTTGCGCGCGAGCACGGGCAAGCCCCCACCGGTCACTGGTCACCGGTCACTGGTCACGCTTTTCGACCCGACCAGCGCCCACCAGAGCAGGAACGGCAGCGCGGCGAAGCCGACGAGCCCGTAGAAGCCGTAGAACACGTTGATCAGCTGGTTGATGCGCCGCATCCAGGTGACGCCGAGCGTTGCCTGCGGGTGACCGGTCATCCAGGGGCCGAGGAGCACGAGCCCGGCGTGGAAGACGAACAGGGCCGCGAGCCCGACCCCCGCGGCACGCAGGCGGGCGCGCCATGGCACACCGCTGCTGGCGCCGACCAGGGCGAGAAACGTGATCACGCCGGAGAAGATCTCGCGCGGCTGGAACGGGACGACTTCGCGGATCGCGTCGCGGCGGATGACGATGTTCAGGCCGCGCGACGTCGCATCGACGCGGTCGAGCGCGAAGCCGCTGGTCAGCCGCATCAGCGGGCTGGCGATCCGGACGACGGTGCGCCCGTAGGCGTCGCCGAACCCGGCGAACGACCAGAGCGCGAACAGCACGCCGACCAGGGCGAGCGTTCTAAGCAGGAACGCTGCGGAGACTCGCACGGCGCACCTGCTCGGTCCACAGCGAGGCGAGCACGGCCAGCAACGCGATGAACAGCCCCTGGAAGAAATACTCGTGGAAGTACGCGAACCACTCCGGCCGGCGGCTGGCGATGAGCGTCAGCACCACCAGGCGGCCGAGGTTGACGGCGGTGAGTGTGAGGAAGCCGATGACGAGCCCGCTCAGCCGTTGCAGCCAGCTCGCCGGGTAGGCGAGCACGAACGCCGCGTAGACGAGCAGCACGAACACGCCGGTGCATTCGTGGTTGATGTCGAGCGCGGCGTGGGGCGTGCTGATGATCGTCTCGGTGGCGCGCGCCCCGGCGCCGAACCAGTTGGCGACCACCGTGACGCTGCCCGCCATCCACGTCTGTATCGGCGTCATGTGCAGGTGCAGCTCGCCGAGCGAGAAGGCGAGGCTGGCGAGAAAGAGATAGACGAACAGGCGGACGACGAAGCCGGTGAACGTCGGCGGCCGCGTGCCGGCGGCGGTGTTCGGAGCGCTGGGTCGGGCGGCCATGATGCAGCGGCGCAGATCAACCACATACGCGTGCCGCCAGCAACGGCAACCGCTCCGCCGTCCGCGTCCGCAGATGACGCCGCTGGCGGTCGCATGAAGCTCAGGGTGACCTCTGCGGATCCGTGCGCGCTGCCCCCTCCGTGGCGCCGCGCCGGCATCTGTGATCTCTGGAGACCGTGGGCAACAGAGTCGTCCGCTGTCCCGCGTGTCGCACCGCAGTGCGCTGGGACGACAATCCGCACCGGCCGTTCTGTTCGGAACGCTGTCGCGTGCTCGATCTCGGCGCCTGGGCGGCCGAACGCTATCGGATTCCCGGCGAGCCGGTGCGCGAGGACGACGAGCCGGACAACGGCACCAGGCACTGATGCCGATTCACCCGACGGCGCTGGTCGACGCGCGCGCCGAGATCGACCCGACGGCCGAGATCGGCCCCTACGTCGTCATCGACGGGCCGGCGGTCGTCGGTCCCGGCACCCGCCTGGGCCCCTACGTCCACCTCGCGGGTGCGGTCGTGCTCGGGCGCGACAACGTCATCCACAGCGGCGCGGTGCTCGGCGGCCCGCCGCAGGACCTCAGCTACCGCGGCGCGCCGACGGGCGTCCGGCTCGGCGACCGCAACATCCTGCGCGAGCACGTCGAGGTGAACCGCGCGACACGGCTCGAGCAGCCGACGGAGCTCGGCAACGACACCTACCTCATGGGGCACGCGCACGTCGGGCACGACTGCCGCGTCGGCGACGGCGTCATTCTCGCCAACGGCGCCATG
Source organism: uncultured bacterium (assembly GCA_965651925.1). Lineage (GTDB taxonomy): Bacteria > Desulfobacterota > Binatia > HRBIN30 > CADEER01 > CBFGUK01. Next base: position 66,978 of record CBFGUK010000004.1, read on the forward strand.
CTCGGCGGTCACGTGCAGGTCGACGCACGGGCGTTCGTCTCCGGCAACTGCGTCGTTCACCAGCACGTGCGGGTCGGCCGGCTGACGATGCTGCGCGGCGGCTCGCGCACCAGCCGCGACGTGCCGCCGTTTGCGATCATGGACTGGACGCACACGGTGCGTGGCATCAACCGCATCGGCCTGCGGCGCGCCGGCATCCCCGCCGACCGGATCCGCGCCCTGCAGCAGGCGTTCGCCGTGCTGTTCGGCCGGCGGCGCAACCTGCGCGACGCGCTCGCCGAGGTCGCGGCCGGGCCGCTCAGCGAGGAGGTCGCCGAGCTGCTGGCGTTCATCCGCGCGTCCCGCCGCGGCGTCTGTTTCGGGCCCCGGACCGGCGGCGACGAGGGCGAGGAGGCGTGAGCCGGACGCGACGCGAGCGTCGGGTCACCCTTGTCCGGCCGGTGCGAACCGGTTAGCGTCCGTGAGCCATGAATCGCTCCGTGAAGTTCGGCATCGGCGCGAGCCTGCTGGTCGCGGCCATCGGGTACCTCATGTTCGCCGGTCTGCAGACGTCGTCGACGTACTACTTCACGATCGCCGAGTTCCTGCCGAAGAAGGAGGAGCTCGCCGGTCAGGGGGTGCGCGTCGCCGGCCGCGTCCACGCGGGCTCGCTGCAGAAGCAGACGTCCGCGAAGGGCACGGAAATGACGTTCGCGATCGCCGATTTCGCGGGCCCGGACCGCGAGCCGGTGGCCGGGTTGCTGCCAGTCACCTACACGGGCGTCGTGCCCGACATGTTCGGTGAAGGGCGCGACGTGATCATCGAGGGGCAATACCGGGACGGCGTACTGCAGGCGCACACCGTGCTGACGAGCTGTCCGTCGAAGTACGAACCGGGCAGCGAGCCGGGAGGGGAAGGGGCGCCGGCACAGTCGGCGAGCCGCTGATGCTCGAGCTCGGCCCGCTCAGCCTCCACCTGGGCCTCGTCCTCGCGGTCTACGCGATCGTCACCTCGCTCGCCGGCGCCTGGCGCGGGCGGCGCGACCTGGTCGCCAGCGGCGAACATGCCGCGCTCGCCGTGTGGGGCTGCGTGCTGGTCGCCACCGCGGCGCTGCTGCATGCGCTGGCGCTGCGCGATTTCCGCATCGAGTACGTCGCCGCCTACAGCAGCAGCACGCTGCCGCTCTACTACACCGTCGCCGCGCTGTGGGGCGGACAGAAGGGCTCGCTGCTCTTCTGGCTGCTGATCCTGACCTCGATCACCGCGGTCGTCGAGCTGCAGAACCGCGTCCGCAACCGCGAGCTGATGCCGTACGTCACCGCGGTGCTGATGAGCATCGCGACGTTCTTCCTGCTCATGGTGGTGTTCATCACGCCGCCGTTCGAGACGCTCGCCGTGCCGGCGAAGGAAGGGCGCGATCTCAATCCGCTGCTGCAGAACTACTGGATGACGATTCATCCGCCGTCGCTGTATCTCGGCTTCGTCGGCATGTCGGTGCCGTTCGCGTTCGCGATCGCGGCGCTCGCCACCGGCCGGCTGGGCGACGTGTGGATCCGCACCACCCGGCGCTGGACGCTGTTCGCCTGGTTCTTCCTCTCGCTCGGCAACCTGTTCGGCGCGCTGTGGGCGTACGAGGTGCTCGGCTGGGGCGGCTACTGGGCATGGGATCCGGTCGAGAACGCCGCCTTCATGCCGTGGCTCACCGGCACCGCGTTCCTGCACTCGGTGATGATCCAGGAAAAGAAGAACATGCTGAAGGTGTGGAACATGGTGCTGGTCATCCTGACCTTCGCCCTGACCATCTTCGGCACGTTCCTGACCCGCAGCGGCGTCATCTCCTCGGTGCACTCGTTCACCCAATCGGGGCTCGGGCCGTTCTTCCTCGGGTTCCTCGGCCTCATCCTCGCGGTGTCGGTCGCGCTGCTCGTCTGGCGCCTGCCGCTGCTGCGCAGCGAGAACGAGCTCGACTCGCTGCTGTCGCGCGAGTCGGCGTTCCTGTTCAACAATCTCATCCTCGTCGGCATCGCGTTCGCGGTCTTCTGGGGCACGATGTTCCCGGTGATCTCCGAGTGGGTGCGCGGCGTGAAGATCACCGTCGGCCCCCCGTTCTTCAACAAGGTCAACGCGCCGCTCGGCCTCGCGCTGCTGTTCCTGATGGGCGTCGGGCCGATCATCGCCTGGCGGCGCGCGACGTGGGCGCATCTCAAGCGCAGCTTTGCCGTGCCGGTGCTCGGCGGCGTCGCCAGCGGCCTGCTGACCCTGCTGCTCGCCGGGTTCGACTACTGGGCGCTGCTGGCGTTCTCGCTCATCGGCTTCGCCCTGACGACGATCGTCGTCGAGTTCTATCGCGGCACGCGCGCCCGCCAGGCGATGCTCAACGAGCCGGCGCTGGTCGCGCTCGCGCGGCTGACCGCGAAGAACCGCCGGCGCTACGGCGGGTACGTCATTCATCTCGCGGTGGTGATGATCTTCGTCGCGATCACCGGCAGCGCGCTGTTCCGCATCGAGAAGCAGGTGACGCTCAACCAGGGCGAGCGCTTCGACCTCGGCCCGTACACCCTGCAGTACAACGGCCTCGAGGAGCGCGACACGCCGCACATCAGCTACCTGATGGCGAACATGACCGTGCTCGAGGACGGCCGGCAGGTCGACACGCTGCGGCCGGAGAAGCGCTTCTACAAGAAGCCCGAGCAGCCGACGACCGAGGTCGCGATCCGGTCGACGCTCGGCGCCGACCTCTACCTCGTGCTCGGCAGCTACGATGCCGATACGCACATGGCGACGATTCTCGCCTACCTGAATCCGCTGATCGGCTTCCTGTACTGGGGCGGCATCACGCTGGCACTGGGCACGCTGATCGTCATCTGGCCGGCCCCGGCCACGGCACGCGAGCCCGCCTACGCGCCGGGCGGCGCGCGCGAGGGCGCGCAGCCCTGATGCCCGTCCTGCTCGCCCTGCTGCTCGTGCTGCTGCAGGGACCGGCGTGGGCCGCGGCGGCGCCGTCCTTCCAGGAGCTCGAGGAATCGCTCACGTGTCAATGCGGCTGCGGCCTGACGGTCCATTCCTGCAATCACCTGCAGTGCCCGTCGGCGATTCCGCTGCGCCAGGAGATTCGCGAGCAGATGGCGCTCGGCCTCGACAAGGAGGCGATCCTCGCGCACTTCGAGACAAAGTACGGCGAGAAGATCCTCTCCGCGCCGACGACGCGCGGCTTCAACCTCGCCGCCTGGACGACGCCGTTCGTCATCCTCGTGCTCGGCACCGCCTTCGTCGTCGTCACGTTGCGGCGCTGGCGGCGCGCCGCCGATGCGCCTCCAGGTCCCGGTCCGTTGCCGCCCGGCGAAGGGTCGGGCGCCCCGCCCAGCGCCCTGGAGCAGCGGCTCGAGCGCGAGCTGCGCGACTTCGACGCCTGATCCGGTTTCCCGCTCGACGATGATCACCGTGCTCGGATGGTTCGGCGTGCTCGCCGCCCTCGCGTTCGTCGGCTGGCCGCTCGTCCAGGCACGCCTCGGCGCCGAGCCGGACGAGCCCGAGACGTTGCCGCCGCTCGAACGCCAGAAGCGCGAGGCGCTGGCGGCGATCAAGGAAGCGGAGTTCGATCGCGCGATGGGCAAGCTGTCCGACGAGGATTTCGCGGCGCTCACCGCGCGCTATCGCACCCAGGCGCTGGAGGCGATCGCGGGCCTCGACGGGCTGCGGCGCGGCGCGCCGGCCGACGCCCGCGGCGCGGCGCGCTTCTGTGCGCAGTGCGGCACCGGGCTGCCCGCCGGAGCGAAATTCTGCGCCGCCTGCGGCACCGCGGTGCGCACCGCCGCGAGCGCCTGAGACATTCCACCCCGCATCCTGGAGGGCGGCCGCTCCGTCGGCGCCGGTTGGATTGGGTAACGCGCGCCGGATCCGACACGCCCGAGGCGCGGCGCCTGTCAGCGCCGCAGCGCGCGCGGCAGCCATGGCGGGTACGGACGCGCGTGCAGGTGGTAGTGGTCCGGGATCTGGCGCATGTGGTCGTCGAAGAACCACCCGCCGGGAAACAGCGCATCGGCGATGCGCGCCAGCGCCGTCTGCATCACGGCGCGTTCGTCGGCGGTGGGCTGCGCACGGTGCGCGCCGAGCACCGCCATCGGCACGTCACACGAATCGCAGTCGAGGATGACGAACCGGAACGGGGTCGCGAACTCCGCGTGCCACGTCGTCGTGCGGTGCAGCGCGCAGAGCTCGCAGGAACGACTCATCGGACGGCGTAGGGCGCGGCGCGAGTCATCCGTCGTCGGCGCCGCAACGGAGACCGACCGCGCGGCGCCCTACGCGTCGCGATGGTCAGACTTTCGTCACGTTCGAGGCCTGCGGCCCCTTTTTGCCGTCGGTGATCTCGAACTCGACCCGCTGCCCTTCCTCGAGGCTGCGGAATCCGTCGCCGGCGATGGCGCTGTAGTGCACGAACACGTCCTCGCCGTCGTCACGCTTGATGAATCCGTAGCCCTTCTCCGGGTTGAACCACTTCACGGTGCCCTGCGGCATGCGCTTCCTCCCTCTCTCGGTTATGCGTCCTGCGGGAAGCTGCATGGTCTGGAGAGTGCCCGAACCAGAACGTTTGCTGCTCTATCCCGAGACTGCGGCTGCCGTATACCGGAACCCGCGCCAAGGGCAAAGCGAAATTTCGGCGCGCAGTCAGTCCCAGTCGACCTGCAGCTCGATGCGCGTCTCGCCCTTGAAACACGGGCTGCTGAGCTCGACGTCGAACGTGCCTTCGGCCTCGGGCGCAAGGGTCGACGGGGCGACCACAACCTCGTCGGTGAGGCACTCATCGCCCTGCGCGGGGGAGACGACCCGCAGCGCGACGACGACGTTGTTCGCCGGCTGCCCGCCGTTGTTTTTCACGCGGCCGGAGATCACCTGCGCCGATTCGCCGACGCGCTCGCCCTGCTGCCCGACGATCTCGACGCGCGCCGGGGCCGCCGCCGCCGGCGTGGTACTGCCTCCGGGCGTGGTACTCCCCGCCGGCGCGGCCGCCGCGTCGCCGCTCGCCGGCGTCGACGCGCGCGTCGGCGGGGGCGGCATCACGCGCGAGGTGACGTTGCGCCGGTTGGGCGGCGGCGAGTCCGCGAAGTGCACCACGCCGCGCTCATCGGTCCAGTGATAGATCGTGTCCTGCGCGCCGGCGCTGCCGGTCACCGCGAACACCAGCCCGAACACCGCCAGCCGCTGCAGGATCATGCGGCGATGCTAGCCGGGCCACCCTGCCCGTCAACGCGGATTTCATGGTCCGGGGTTGTCGGTGTCGCTATGATGATTACCTCCCTTGGGCCATGTCGATGCCCAAAGGACGTGAAGTGGTGCTGAACGCGTTCGATCGGCTCTTCGACCGCGCCGCGAGCAAGCTCAGCATCGAGTGCACCCCGGAGGACCGCGCCGAGGCGAAGCGCTTCTTCACCGAGCGCTATGACGACGCGCTGCGCCTCCTCGACGAGGCGGAGTTCCCGGACATCCCGGCGCCGGCGATGGAGCGGATGGAGGCCGCCATCGACGGGCTCTCGCCCGCCTACCTCGCCGCCCACCTCGCCACCGGCCCGCTCGCCCTGCACGTGCAGGAGGTCATGCGGCGCCTCGCCGTCCGCGCCGCCGAACAGCGCGTGCTCGAGCACCTCGCCAGCCGCGCCGACGACACCTACGGCGGCAACTGATCACCGCGCCCGGGCGCGCGGGTTTCGCCGCGCGCCCGCAGCGCCCCCGGCGCGCGCCGGTCGCCCGACGATCACGGATTTCATCGTTCCGGTCGCCGGGGATCGCAACCGCCGAGCGCGAATCGCTGCGCGCGCGTCGTCGGTGGAGACGATGCGGAGGAACGGCGTCAGACGTCGAGCGTCCGATGCGCGAGGCACGGCAGCTCGCGCCGCACGCGGGCGAGGTAGTCGGGGTCGAGATCGGCGATGATCACGGTCTCGATGTTCGACGCGCGCGCCAGCGGTGTCCCCCACGGGTCGATGATCAGCGAGTGGCCGTAGTCCTGCACGCCGCTCGGTGCGGGCCCGATCTGGTTCGGCGCGACGACGTACACCTGGTTCTCGATCGCCCGGGCGCGCAGCAGGATCTCCCAGTGGTGGGCACCGGTCGGAAACGTGAAGGCGGACGGCACGCAGACGATCTCCGCACCGGCCGTCGCGAGCCGCCGGTAGAGCTCGGGAAAGCGCAGGTCGTAGCAGATGCTGAGCCCGAGCGTGCCGAGCGGCGTCGGCACGACGACCGGCTCGCGGCCGCGCAGCTTGGTGTCCGACTCGCGGTGCGTGACGTGGCCGGCGATGTCGACGTCGAACAGGTGCACCTTGCGATACGCGCCGAGCAGCGTGCCGTCCGCCCCGAACACCGTCGCGGTGTTGTAGAACTTCTCCTCGCCGGCGACGCGTTCGAGATGCGAACCGGCGACGAGCACGATCCCGAGATCGCGCGCGAGTCGCGCGAAGTGCTCGGTCGACGGGCCGGGAATCGGTTCGGCCATCGCCGCCTCGTCGGCCCGCGCGCCGCGCCAGACGCACATCTCCGGCAGGACGACGAGCTGCGCCCCGCGACGCGCCGCCTCGCGCACGAGCGCATCGATGCGCGCCAGGTTCGCGTCCCGATCGGAGCCGGCGGAGAGCTGGACGGCGGCAGCGGGAAAGCGGGTGCGCATGGCAGATGCGGGCGCGCGGCGCGGCGCGGACGGCCCAGCGCTAACCGAGGGTCTGGAGGGGGTCAAGCGCGCCCGCGCGGCGCGACGGAATGCGAGCGGACGCCACCACCGCCCCGGGGGACCGTGGCGGCGCCGGGCGCGCGTTCCTTGCCGCTGCGCGCGGCGCTATGGTAGCCGCACGCGGGACACACATGAGCACTCCCGGTGGCAAGGGCGAGCGGCTGATCAAGCGCTACGGCAATCGCAAGCTGTACGACGTCGAGGCGAGCCGCTACGTCACGCTCGACGGCATCCGCGCCCTCGTCCAGGCGGGCGAGGACGTGCGCGTGCTCGACAACGACACCGGGGAGGATCTCACCCGCCTGACGTTCGCGCAGATCATCTACGAGGCGGAGAAGAAGACGAACGGCGGCTCGGGAACGCTGTCGCTGCCGCTGCTGCGCCGGCTCGTGCAGTTCGGCGACGAGGCGGTGCGCGATCTGCGCCGCGGTGTCGAGCGCGGCCGCGAGGCGCTGGAGAGCGTGCGCGAGGCCGCCGAACACCGCGTCCAGGAGCTCGTGCGCGCGCGCCGCCCGGGCACGAAGGGCGGCAAGCAGCCGTCGCTGCTCGAGGAGCTGCTCGAGGCGCCGCAGCGTACTCTCGATGATCTGCAGCATCGCATCGATGCGCAGGTGCGCCAGTCGGTCGAGCGGGTCACCAGCCATCCGGCGCTGCGCAACGAGCTGCGCCGCATCGAGGAGAGCCTCAAGCAGCTCGAGCGGCGCCTTGCGCCGCCGCGCAAGCGCGCGAGCAAGCCGGCGCGCAAGAAGAAGCGCTGACCGGCATTCGCGGCGCGGCGGCCTTTCGCTGCTCCCGCGGAACAGCCGCGCGGGGCATTTCCCGCCCTGCGTAGGCATGCGAAGATCAGCGCCGATGGCGACCCCGCCGCTGCGCATCACCGCGCTCGATCATTTCGTCCTGCGCGTGCGCGATGTCGATCGCGCGCTCGCGTTCTACCGCGATCTGCTCGGGCTGCCGGTCGAGTGCCTCGACGAGTACCGCGCCGGCACGCGGCCGTTCCCGTCGGTGCGCGTCGGCGGCATGCTGATCGATCTCCTGCCCGACCCGACCTACGATCCGGCCGTCGGCCTGGAGCACGGCGGCTTCATGCACTTCTGCCTGCGGGTCGCCGGCTCGCTCGAACGCGAGGTGTTGTCGCGCGTGCGCGCGGCCGGCGGCACGGTGATCGACGACGAGCCGGTGACCCGGCTCGGCGCGACCGGCTACGGCCGGTCGGCGTACGTGCGCGATCCGGACGGCTACATCGTCGAGCTCAAGGAGGAGACCACATCATGACTCGACCGGTCCATCCCGCGCGGCTGCCCGTCTGGCTCCTCGTGCTCGCCGGCCTGCCCGTGCTCCTGCTGCTGCTCTTCTCGGTCGCCGTCGCCGGCGTGGTGATGATCGGCACCGGCCTGCTCGCGGCACTCGTCCTGCCGCGCCTCGTGACCCGCCCCACGCGCGAGGACGACCGCACGATCGAGCTGCGCGCGTCGGAATACCGGCGCCTGCCGCGCAGCGACGACGACCGCTGACCACCGCTGCACGCGAGGAGTGTCATGAAGGTGATCCCCGTTCCCCAGCTGAGCGACAACTACGCCTATCTGATCGTCGACGAGCGCTCCGGCACCGCGGGCATCGTCGACTGTGCCGAGGCAGATCCGGTACTCGCGGCGGTGGCGCGCGAGGGCGTGCGCCTGACCGCCATCCTGCCGACGCATCATCACTACGACCATGTCGGCGGCAATGCCGACCTGCTGCGCGCCCACCCGGATCTCGTCGTCTACGGCGTCGACGAACGCATCCCCGGCCTGACGCACCGCGTGCAGGACGGCGACCAGGTGACGCTCGGCACGCTCACCGCCCAGGTGCTGTTCATCCCCGCGCACACCACCGGGCACATCGCCTACTACTTCCCCGACGAGCGCGCCGCGTTCACCGGTGACACGCTGTTCGCCGGGGGCTGCGGTCGCCTCTTCGAGGGCGACGCGGCGATGATGATCCGCTCGCTCTCGAAACTGCTCGCGCTCCCCGACGACACGCGCATCTACTTCGGACACGAGTACACCGAAAAGAACCTGCGCTTCGCGCTGACCCTCGAGCCGGAGAACGCGGCGCTGATCGAGAAGCACGCCTGGGCGAGCGCGCAGGTGCGCGCCGGCGAGACGACGACGCCGACCACCATCGCCTCCGAGAAGGCGACCAATCCGTTCCTGCGCTGGTCGAGCCCCGAGCTGCGCGCCTCGCTCGCCGCCCGATTCCCCGACCTGCCCATGGACGACGTGCACGTCTTCGCCAAGACGCGCGAGCTGAAAGACAACTACTGAGCGCGCCTGCCGGGCGGGTCGCTCAATCCAACAGGCGCCGACGGAGCGGCGCCCTCCAGGACATTGCCTCGACGGCGGTAGTCGAGGTGCAGTTTCACGTCACGGCACAGGGGTGACGGGCGGGTGCCGCGCGGTGAACTCCGCCGATCCCGACGCCCTGCACGCCCGCCTGCCGGCTTACGCCGGCGCGCGCGCGCGCGTATGATGCGGCCCGTGAAGGTCATCGTCACTGGCGGAGCGGGATACATCGGCGCACACGTCGCACGCGCGCTCGATGCAGCGGGGCATGTGCCGATCATCGTCGACGACCTGCGTTGCGCGACGCGCGAGCGGGTTGGCGCCTTCGAGCACGAGGCGGTCGCCTGCGAGGACACGGCGGCGCTGACCGACCTCTTCCGCCGCCATGAACCCGACGGCGTCGTGCACCTCGCCGGCTACATCAGCGTCGGCGAATCGGTCCGCGATCCCGACAAGTACTGGGGCAACAACCTCGCCGCCGCGGCCAGCCTGCTGATCGCCTGTACCCGGCATCCGGTGCGTGCCGTGCTCTTTTCGTCGACCGCCGCCGTGTACGGCAATGCCGAGGTGACGCCGATTCCGGAGAACGTGCCGCTGGCGCCGACCTCGCCGTACGGCGCATCGAAGCTCGCCTTCGAGCGGCTGCTGCACGCCAGCGCCGCCGCGGTCGGGTTCCGCTCCGCGGCCCTGCGCTACTTCAACGCCGCCGGCGCGCATCCCGACTGGCGCGTCGGCGAGGCGCACGAGCCCGAGGAGCACCTGATTCCGCGCGTCATCGAAGCCCTGCTCGCCGGGCGGCCGGTGCAGGTCTATGGCAACGACTACCCGACCCGCGACGGCACCTGCGAGCGCGACTACATCCACGTCACCGATCTCGCCGACGCGCACGTGCGCGTGCTCGAAGCCGACACGCTGCCGAGCGGCGTCAGCTACAACGTCGGCACCGGCTCCGGCCACTCGGTGCTCGAGGTGATCGAGGCGATCGGCCGCCGCCTCGGGGTGACGCCGGCCGTCGACGTCCTGGCGCGGCGCCCCGGTGATCCCGCTAGCCTCGTCGCCGACCCGACGGCGCTGCGCACCGCGCTCGGCTGGCAGGCCGCCCACTCGAGTCTCGAGGAGATCGTCGACACCGCCGTCGGCTGGGCGCTCTGGCGCCGCGAGCACGACCGGTGAGCCGGGTCAGCGCCGCGGTGGCGCCGACACGGGCGTGAAGCGCAACACGCCCTGCGCATCGCGCCACACGTAGACGCGTGCCTCCGCCGCGCCGCCGGCCGGCGCGGCCGGCAGCGACAGCGCCGCCGCGAACGCGAGCGCAGCGAGGGCGCATTTTGCCAGCGACACAGAGGTCGGGCGCGCAGGGCGGCGGGGAGGTGTGATCGGCACGACTGCAATTCCTGCCGTGCAGGTTCCACCAAGATGCATACCAGCGCCCCTCCCGGCGGCGCCCGGGCGTGCGACATTCCGCACGGCACGCGACGGCGTCTCGTATGCAACACTGCGTCACGAGCGGCACGCCGGCGCCGCCGCTCGAATGCGTGTCGTACTTACAAACCCAGGGAGGACCGCATGAAGAGAACGTTCGTGATGGCAGCTGTCGGTGTGCTGGCGACCAGCGGGGTCGCGTTGGCCGGTGATCCCGACGTCGGGTGCGGATGGGGCACGATGGCCTTCCGCGGCCAGACCGGCGTGGCCGCCAAGGTGCTCGCCGCGACGACGAACTCGAGTCTCGGCAATCAGACCTTCGGCATCAGCTCGGGAACCGCCGGGTGCAAGCGTGGCGGCACCGTGACCGCCGATGCGCGCCTGACGATGTACGCCAGCGCCAACTTCGACCAGCTCGCCAGCGACATGGCCGCCGGCGAGGGCGAATCGCTCGAGACACTCGCGCACCTGCTCGGCGTGCCGGTGCCTGACCGGTCGGCGTTCTTCACCCTGACGCAGGCGAACTTCGCTACGTTGTTCGCCGGCGACGAGGTGACGGCGGGCGAGATGCTCGGCACGCTCAAGCGCCTCATGGCCGCCGACGCGCGGCTCGCGCCATACGCCTCCTGACGCCGTCGATGCGGCGCGCGGGCCCCCCGCGGGGGCCCGCCCCCCCCCGCGGCCGCCTACCAACGATAGCATGCGGGGGGGTGCCCGCCCGGGGAGCCCGCGCACACGCCCGAGTGTTACCCCCCGCG
>CBFGUK010000005.1:0-75647 GCA_965651925.1 uncultured bacterium
GGCGTGGTGGTAGGCACGATGTGGCGCACTCTGCGCTCCCGCCGGGGCACGATCGCCTGGCCGCACGACACGCGAGTTCATCTCGAGACGCGCTGGAGGGCCGCGCTTCCGCGCGGCCGCGGACGCGCGGTACCTCATGCGAAAGGGAACGTCCGTCCGCGGCCGCGCGGAAGCGCGGCCCTCCAGGAGGTGTGATCACCAGCCGCCTCGTCTCCGGAGGGGCGGCCTGCGTCAGCGTCCGGCGCGGTGGCGGGTGGCCCAGGTGCGGGGGGAGCAGCCGGCCCAGCGTGTGAAGGCGCGCGAGAACGTGCTCGTGTCGGCGAAGCCGAGCAGGAAGGCGATCTCGGTGACCGAGCGCCTCCCCTCGGCGAGGTAGCTGCGGGCCAGTGTGAAGCGCGCCGACTCGAGGAGCGCGCTGAACGACGTCCCCTCGGCGACGAGCCGGCGCTGCAGCGTGCGCGTACTCATGCCGAGCCGGCGCGCGAGCGCCGGCTTGCTCGGCGGGCCGTCGGGCAGGGCGGCGAGCAGCGCCTGCTCGAGCCGGTGCGCGACGCGCGTCGCATCGAGGCCGGCGAGATGGCGGACGAGCACCTCGTCGTTGCCGCGCGCCAGCTCGGCATTGCCGCTCGGCAGCAGATCCTCGATGTCGCGCCGGCTGAAGCACAGCGCGTTCTGCGACTGCGCGAACGCCACCGGCGCGCGGAACGCCCGCCGGTACGGAGTCGCATCGACCGGCGCCGGGCGGGCGAACCACACCGCCGCCGGCGTGCAGACCCGTGGCGCATGCAGCAGGCGCGCCTGCTGCGCGCTGATCGCGGCGACCGCATCGACCGCCTGGAACGGCATGTCGGGGTGCGCGGAGACGTCGATCGTGAAGCGGTAGCCGTCGCCGGTGTCGATCAGCGCGAGCTGGAGCACATCGCCGATCAGGCGCCGGTAGCGGATGACGCGTTCGAACGCCTCGCGCAGCGTCGTGCTGGCGAGCACCGCGTAGCCGAGGGCGTGAAACGTCGTCTGGCCGACGAAGCGCGCCGCGGTGAGGCCGAACGCCGGATTGCCGGTCGCCTCGACCGCCAGCACCCAGAGCCGGTCGAGCGCGGCGCGCGGCACGCGCGCGCCCGGCCCGAGCGCGTCGGGATTGATGCCCGCCCGGCGCGCGAGCGCCGGCGCATCGTGCCCCGCGGCGGCGAGCGCGCGCAGGATCACGGCCGTCCAGGAGGCGAGCGTCGAGGCGCCACGGCGTGGAGGCGTCATGCAGATCGGCTCAGGCGGCCAAGACCATGGCCGGCTCGGCACAGCAAGCCGACGCGCGCTGTCCTACGGTGCGCCCCGTCACCGCAGCGGAGGAACCCATGACCGAGCCGATCATCCGAGTCCGCGACCTCGCGTTCCCGCGCTTCCAGGCGCCGGATCTCGACGTGATGGAGCAGTTTCTCGTCACCTTCGGCATGCAGCGCGCGGCGCGGAGCGCGACGGCGCTCTACATGCGCGGCACCGACGCGCAGCATCACGTGCACGTCACCGAGCACGGCGCGCCGGCGTTTCTCGGGCTGGCGTTCCATGCCGCGGCGCGCGCCGATCTCGACCGGCTGGCGACCGCGACCGGCACGGCGGTGGCGCCGCTCGACGAACCCGGCGGCGGCGTCGTCGTGCGCCTCACCGATCCCGACGGGCGGCGCGTCGAGGTCGTGCACGGCATCGCCGCGCTGCCGTCGCTGCCGCCGCGCACGCATCCGCCGCTCAACACCGGCGCGGCGCGGCCGCGCGTCGGCACGCTGCAGCGCATCGCCCCCGGGCCGTCGCAGGTGAAGCGCTGCGGCCATGCGGCGCTGAAGACCGCTGACCTCGACACCCTGTCGCGCTGGTACCGGCAGCATCTCGGACTGCTGGTCTCCGACGATCTCTACGTCGAGACGCCCGAGCAGCCACTCGGCCGCTTCCTGCGCTGCGACCGCGGCGGCGAGGCGGCCGATCATCACACGCTGCTCCTGCTCGCGTTCGGCGAGGCGAAGCTCGGGCACGTCGCCTGGGAGGTCGCCGACTTCGACGATCTCATGGTCGGCCACGAACAGCTCGCCGCCGCCGGCGCGCGCCACTACTGGGGCATCGGCCGCCACGTGCTCGGCGGGCAGATCTTCGACTACTGGAAGGATCCGCTCGGCTTCACCGTCGAGCACTGGACCGACAGCGACCTGCTCGACGCCAGCACGCCGCCGGGTGCGCATCATCTCCTCGCCGCCGGCAACCAGTGGGGCCCGCCACCGCCGCCGGATCTGGACTTCTAAGATGCTCAACGCGGAGGCGCGGAGACGCGGAGGTGTGTGATGGATCTGGCGATTCGTGGGCGGGCGGCGATCGTCTGTGCGGCGAGCAGGGGGCTCGGGCGGGCGTGCGCGGAGGCGCTGGCGCGCGAGGGGGTGGCGGTGACGATCAACGCGCGCGATGCGGCGGTGCTCGAGGAGACGGCGACGGCGATCCGCGCCGCGAGCGGCGTCGCGGTGACCGCGGTGGCGGGCGACATCGGCCACCCCGAGACGCACGCGGCGCTGCTCGCCGCGTGTCCCGCGCCGGACATCCTGGTGACCAACAACGCCGGGCCGCCGCCCGGGCGCTTCCAGGACCAGGACGACGCCGCGTGGGCGCGCGCGATCGCGGCGAACCTGCTCGCGCCGCTGGCGCTGATCCGCGCCGTGGTCGACGGCATGGTCGAGCGCCGCTTCGGCCGCATCGTCAACATCACCTCGGCGATGGTGAAGGCGCCGCAGGCGCCGATGGGGGTGTCGGCGGGCGTGCGCTGCGGCCTGACGGCGGCGTGCAAGGCGCTGTCGCTGCAGGTCGCGTGGGCGAACGTCACCATCAACAATCTCCTGCCCGAGCGCATCGACACCGACCGGCAGGTGCAGATGGCCGGGCTCAGTGCCGCGGTGCACGGCATCACGGTCGACGAGGCGTACGCGCGCATCCGCGCGGCGATTCCCGCCGGCCGGCTCGGCGCACCGCGCGAGGTCGGCGAGGCGTGCGCGTTTCTCTGCGGCCGCCACGCCGGCTTCATCACCGGTCAGAACCTGCAGATCGACGGCGGGGCGTACCCGGGATTGCTGTAGACGGGCAACGCGACGAGACGGAGCGGGGATGGACCACATCGATGTACCGGTGCTGATCGTCGGGGCCGGGCCGACCGGAGTGATGACCGCGCTGCTGCTGCGGCGGCTGGGCATCGCGGCGCTGATCGTCGAACGGCGCGACGGACCGCGGCGCGCCCCGGCGGCGCACGTCGTCAACGCGCGCACCTTCGAGATCTGCCGCCAGGCGGGCGTCGACATGGCGGCGCTCGCCGCGGCCTCGACGCCGCCCGAGGAGGGGGGCGCGACGTGGTGGGTGACGCGGCTCGGCGGCGAGGTGCTCGGCACGCTGCCGTTCGAGCGCCAGGACGAGGCGGTGCGGGCGCTGACGCCGACGCCGCTGCGCAACCTCGCGCAGCACCGCTTCGAGCCGATTCTCCTCGCCGCGCTGCGCGACGCCGGGGCGCCGGCGCCGCGCTGCCGGCAGCGGTGGGTGCGCGCCGCGGCCGACGACGACGGCGTCACGTCGGAGATCGAATCGCTCGCGGACGGCGCGCGCTGGCGCGTGCGCAGCCGCTACGTCGTCGCCGCCGACGGCGCCGCGAGCCCGGTGCGCGCCGCCTGCGGCATCACGCCGCTCGGACCCGAACGCCTGCAGGAGTTCGTCATGATCCACTTCGAGGCCGATCTGCGCGCGCTCGTCGGCGCGGCGCGCGGCGTCCTCTACTGGATCTGCGACCCCGACTGCCCCGGGATCTTCGTCGCACACGACCTCGGGCGCGAGTGGGTGTTCATGCACCCGGCCGATGGCGATGCCGGCGCGGCGTACACGCCGGCGCACTGCGCAGGGCTGGTGCGCCGCGCCCTGGCGCGGGTCGACGTGCCGCTCGCGGTGCGCACGGTGTCGCGCTGGACGATGAGCTGCCAGGTCGCGGAGCGCTACCGCGCCGGGCGCGTGTTCCTCGCCGGCGATGCGGCGCACCGCTTTCCACCCACCGGCGGGCTCGGGCTGAACACCGGCGTGCAGGACGCGCACAACCTCGCCTGGAAGCTCGCCCGTGTGCTGCGCGGCACGGCGGCGCCGGCCCTGCTCGACACCTACGAGGCCGAGCGGCGTCCGGTGGCGCAGTACAACGCCGAGCAGAGCCTGCAGAACGCGATGCGCCTGCTCGAGGTGCCGCGCGCGCTCGGCGCCGATGCCGATCCCGCGACGGCACGGCGGCAGTTCGCCGCCGTGCTCGCCAGCCCGGCCGGCCGCGCCGCGGTGACGACGGCGATCGCCGCCCAGGCGGAGCACTTCGACATGCTCGGGCTGCAGCTCGGCTACACCTACGAGCGCGGCGCGCTGCTCGCCGACGGCAGCGCGCCGCCGGTGCTCGCCAACCCGGTGCGCGAGTACGTACCGTCGAGCCGGCCCGGCGCGCGCCTGCCGCACGGCCGCGTCAGCGGCGGCTCGAGCCTCGATCTCGTCGCGCTCGATCGGCCGACACTCTTCTGCGGGCCGGCGGGCGCGGCGTGGGCCGCCGCGGCGTCCACCGCCGATGTGGCGGTCGTGCACCTCGGCGTCGACGCCGCCGATCCCGACGACTGGTGGGGGGCGACCGCGGACATGACCGCCGACGGCGCACTGCTCGTGCGCCCCGACCAGCACGTCGCCTTTCGCGCCCGCGGCGCGATCGCCGATCCCGCCGCCGCGCTCGCCGCGGCGCTGCGCGTCGTGGACGGCCGCGCATGATCCGCACCGCCTGCCTGCACGCGCCGCTGCTGCTGCTGGCCGCCTGCGCTCCGTCGTGGGAGCCGGCATTCGATGAACCCGTGCCGCCGGAGCGCTTCGCCTCCGTGGCGATCGCCGATCCCGACGAGGCGCTGACGTTCGCGCGCGTGCGCGACGGCGGGCGCCCGGTCGTGCTCGGCGTCACCGACTACCGCGACGGCACGGTGGCCGGCCTCGATCTCACCGCCGTGCTCGCCGCCGGCGACGCGGACCCGATCGCGCTCTTCAACGCACACGGGTACGACCGGCTGCGCGAGGTGATCCGCGACGCCCCGGCCGCGGCGCGCCGCACGGTGGCGGCGACGGCGCTCGTCGCGCCAGTGGACCTTGGTGCCCATCACATCGCCGCCGCGACGAACTTCCCTGCGCACGCCGACGACGCCGGTGTCGAGGACGGACCGTTCCTCTTCGCCAAGCTCGTGCCGCCGACCGGCCCGTACGATCCGCTGCCGGCCGGCGACGCGCTGCTCGACTACGAGGTCGAGCTCGCGTGGGTGACGCTCACGCCGCTCGCGGCGGGCGACGGCGCGCCGCCGTATCTCGGGCTCGTGGCGTGCAACGACGTCACCGATCGCGACACGCTGCTGCGCCACCTCGACCCGTGGGACATCGCCTCCGGTGCCGGCTTCACCACCGGCAAGAGCTTTCCCGGTTTCCTGCCGATCGGCACGCTGTTCGTCGTGCCGCGCGATCACCGGCGCTTCGTCGCCGGGCTCGCGCTCGCGCTCGCGGTCGACGGCGCGCTGCGCCAGCGCGCGCCGGCCGCCGCGATGGTGTGGGATCTCGACGCGCTGCTGCGTGAGGTGCAGGCGCGCCGCGGGCAGCGCTGGGCGCATCGCGGCGGCGAGATCGCGCTCGTCGCGGATGACGGCGCGATTCCGGCGCGCACGCTGCTGCTCGCCGGGACGCCGCACGGCACGGTGTTCGACGGCGTGCCGGCGCGTCACTACGTCGCCGGCCTCGGCCGCTGGCTCGCCGGCGGCTGGGACGCGCCGCTCGCCACGCAGGTGCTGGCGGCCTACATCGACGACGCGCACGCCGCGGCCGCCTATCTCCAGCCCGGGCAGCGCGTCGAGATCCATATCGACCGGCTCGGCGTGCTGCGCAACGAAGTCGTGCCCTGAGGAGCAATTCGAACGCGCGCGCGATCCCTGGAGGGCGCTGCGGACGGACGTTTTCGTTCTCAGGAGGCGACGCGCTGCATGCGGGCGGGGACGCCCGCGGTTCGGGACACGTAAGCCGTGGATCCGGATCGATCAGTCGGCGAGCAGCTGCTCCGCCAGATGCGCCGCGATGCGTTCGGCGGCGCGCCCGTCGCCGAAGGGGTTTTCCGCGGCGCGCATGGCGGCGTGCGCCGCGGGATCGTCGAGCAGCGTCGTCGCGGCGGCGAGGATCGCGTCGCCGTCGGTGCCGACGAGACGGGCGGTGCCGGCGGTGAGCGCCTCGCTGCGTTCGGTGGCGGCGCGCGTCACCAGCACCGGCACGCCGAACGACGGCGCCTCCTCCTGCACGCCCCCGGAGTCGGTGATGATCAGCGCCGCGCGGCGCATCAGGGCGACAAAGCCGAGATAGTCGAGCGGCGGCGTGAGGAGGATGTTCGCCTGCGCGCCGAGCGCGGCGCGCACCGGCTCGCGCACGGCGGGGTTGAGGTGCACCGGGTAGACGATCACGGCATCGGCGTAGCGTTCGGCGAGCGTGCGCAGTGCCGCGCACAGGCTGGCGAGGCCGGCGCCGAAGTTCTCGCGGCGGTGGCCGGTGACCAGCACCAGCCGGCGGCCGGCGAGTGCGGCGGCGGGCACGCCGTCGGGCAGCGGCAGGGCGCGGTCGCCGATCGCGTGCAGCGCGTCGACGACGGTGTTGCCGGTCACCAGGACGTCCGTCTCGGCGACCCCCTCGCGGCGCAGGTTCGCGGCGGCGGCGGCGGTCGGCGCGTAGTGCCACGCGGCGAGCCGGGTGACGAGGCGGCGGTTCATCTCCTCCGGGAACGGCTGGTCGAGCCGGCCGGTGCGCAGACCGGCCTCGACGTGGCCGACCGGCACGCCGGCGTAGAACGCGGCGAGCGCGCCGGCCATGGCGGTGGTCGTATCACCCTGGACGAGCACGGCGGCCGGCTGCTCGGCGGCGAGCACGCCGCGCACGCCGACGAGCACGCGCGCGGTGAGCTCGGCGAGATCCTGCGCCGGCTGCATGACCGAGAGATCGTGCGCCGGCGTGATCGCGAACACGGCGAGCATCTGGTCGAGCATCTCGCGGTGCTGGCCGGTGACGCAGACGCGCGGCGCAAGACCCGCCGTGCGCCCCAGCGCGGCGATCACCGGGGCGAGCTTGATCGCCTCGGGCCGCGTGCCGAAGACGACCAGCACCCGGCGCGCGCTCACGGCCGCGCCTCGGCGCCCGCGAGCAGCCGCTGGTAGAGGCCGAGCAGCTCGGCGGCGATCGCGTCCCAGCCGAAGCGGGCGCGCACGAACGCCACCGCCTGCGGCGAGAGCGTGCCGCGCTCGCGCAGCGCGCGCGCGAGGCAGTCGGCGAGCTCGAGCGGGTTGCCCGGCGTGGCGAGGTAGCCGGTGCGACCCTCGTCGACCAGCGTGCGCACGCCGGGCAGGTGCGAGGCGACCACCGGCGTGCCGCAGGCGAGCGCCTCGAGCAGCACGAGCCCGAACGCCTCGGTGCGGTCGATCGACGGCAGCGCCAGCACGTCGGCGGCGCGGTAGTACCCCGGCAGGAGCGCATCGGGCACGTCGCCGACGAAGCGCGCGCGGTTGCCGAGCCGGGCGCGCGCCATCGCCTCGTAGTCGCCGCGCCACTCGCCGTCGCCGCCGACGACGAGCGCCGCCTCGGGGATGTGCGCGAGCGCCTCGATGAGGACGTGCAGGCCCTTGAAGTAGTGCGCGCGGTCGAGGCGGGCGAGGAAGAAGACCGTCGGCTGCTCGGGAAAGGCGAGCTCGGCGCGCAGCGCGGCGCGGTTCTCGACCGGCGAGAAGTGCGTCAGGTCGACCCCGCCGGGCACGGCGACGAGCTTGCGCTCGAGGGCGGGCAGGCGCGCGGCGAGGAACGAGGACGCGGCGTAGTCGTGCGAGGTGACGAGGATCGCGTCGGCGGCGTGGAGAATGAACGGCAGCAGCGCGCGCCGGTGCCAGTGGAAGAGGCGCGCCTTCCAGTGCACGCCGACGACGTCCATCTGGTACTGCAGGACGAGGCGCGGGCCGCCGGCGAGCCGGCGCGCGGCGAGCAGCTCGGCGGTGCCGAAGAACGGATAGTGCAGGTGCGCGACATCGAAGCGCGCCGTGCGCCAGAGAAGCTGCGGCAGCGAGGCGGCATTGCCGCGCGCGAGCAGCGCCGGCACCTCGACGAGCTCGACATGGTCCGGCACGCTGCGCGGCGTCGGCGCGCGCGGCGTGAAGACCGTCACCTGCACGCCCGCCGCGGCCAGCGCCCGCGCCTGGTGAAACGCGACCGTGCCCATGCCGCCGCGATACGGCGGGAAGACGGGCGCGATGTGCGCGACTCGCAACGGCTCTCCTTGCTGCGTGGGCGGGACGCGGGAGGCACACGCGACGCCGCCGTGAAAATGGAGACGAGCACCTACCAAGCGTGCGTCACGCAGGTCAACGAGGATTCCCCGCGCCCCACGCCCGCCGTTGGCTGGCGTCCCCGGGCGACGCCGAGTAAGATCCCGCCGATGTCCGTCAAGCGTCTCGCCATCGCGACCCTGGTGCTCGCGCTCGCCGGCCTGGTGGTCGCGGCGATGATCTCGTACACGCACGCGCAGCTGGCGCAGAACATCGGTTCGTGGTGCGACGTCAACGCGACGGTCAGCTGCTCGACGGTGCTGAGCAGCGAGCACGCCTACCTCTTCGGCCTGCCGGTGGCCTGGTTTGCCCTCGCCGCCTACGCGGCGATGGCCGTCGCTGCGGCGGTCATTCTCGCCTCGCCGAGCGCCGCGCGCCGGCGCCAGCTCGCGACGCTGCTGTTCGTCGCATCGGCCGGCTCGGCCGTGTACTCGATCTATCTCGCCTGGATCGCGCTCGGCGTGCTCGGCGCCGTGTGCGTGCAGTGCGCGATGC
The DNA here is from genome assembly GCA_965651925.1 of uncultured bacterium. Taxonomy (GTDB): domain Bacteria; phylum Desulfobacterota; class Binatia; order HRBIN30; family CADEER01; genus CBFGUK01. The sequence goes on from CBFGUK010000005.1 coordinate 8,901, forward strand.
TCTATGCGGTCAACGCCGGGCTGCTCGGCGCCACCGCGCTCCTCTACGGAGCGACGCAGGGCGGAACGCGCGACCAGCAGACGTGGCAGGGACGCGCAAAGCTCATCGCCGCCGCCGCGCTCGGCGTCGTGCTCGTGCTCGCCGCCTCGATTCTCTGGAAGACGACCGCCGGTGGCGCGCCGACCACCGCCGAGGCCCTCTGCGCCCGGGAACCGGCGTTCTGCGAAAGCTATCGCAGCCTGCCGGTGGTCACGGTCGAAACGACCGGCGGCCATCACAAGGGCGGCGACGGCGCGCCGGTGGTGATCGTCGAGTTCTCCGACTTCGAGTGCGGTCACTGTGCCAAGGCGTACCGCAACCTCAAAGCCGTGCTGCCGCGCTTCCGCGACGACGTGCAGGTCCGCTTCCATCACTTCCCGCTCGACAACGCGTGCAATCCCGCGATTCCCGCCGGCGGCGGTCACCGCTTCGCGTGTCTCGCCGCGATGGCGGCCGAGTGTGCCGCCGCGCAGGGCAAGTTCTGGGAGTACCACGACACGCTGTTCGATCATCAGCCGCAGTTCGATCGCGACAGCCTGCTCGGCTACGCCGCCGATCTCGGTCTCGATCGCGAGCAGTTCCGCGCCTGTCTCGAGAGCGACGCGCCGCGTGCCGCCGTCGCGCGCGACGTCGCGCTCGCCACACAGCTCGGTGTCGCGTCGACGCCGACGTTGTTCCTCAACGGTCGCACGCTGCGCGGCGCGCCGAACGCCGATCAGCTGGGCTACGCGATCGTGCTCGAACGCAGCGCGCGTCAACGGAAGAGTTGACGCGACGCGCGCCGTGCGGCGCGTGATCGGCATCGCGCGCCGCACACTGCAAGCGGTGCGCCGCGCGCGCGACGACGCGCAACACGCGCTCGCGTCGCGCGACGACGCGTGATCGCGCACGTTGTGCAGGAAAATTCTTGACAGGATTGGCTGCTGAGCATACAGAGGGCGCCTCTTCTTTTCGGCTCCACGCAATTACGTCTGAAATGATGCTGTTTGGGTACACGCATCGCCTTCCTTCCGGGGAGGGCGGGGCGGCGGTGCGTGTCGCGGCTGTGCATGGTGGTGTGGATGGTGGGGAGAAGCGGTGGGGTGGCGGTGAGTTAGGGAGTTGTCCCCAGGTGTGGAAAGCGGAAGCAGTCGCGTGCGGAACCGTGTCGGGATCACCAACGGTGAACACGAGGGGTGGGCGCGCATGGAGGCACTGTGGTCGGCGGCACTGCCACTGCTCCAGCAACACATGGGAGCACGGAATTACGATGCCTGGATCAAACCGATCGGCTGTCAGCTCATCGACGGGGAGATCCGGCTCGAGGTGCCGAGTCGATTCTTTCAGTCCTGGGTGACGCGACATTTCCTCCCGACGATTCGCGAGACGTTGAGCGAGTTGGCCGGGGCGCCCTGTGCGGTGCGGGTGGTGGTGGCGGACGGGAACGGGCAGCCGCGGCCGGCGCCCGTCGCGCCGGCGCCGGCTGATGCGGCGCCGGCGCGGCCCGCGCGCCAGGCCCGCATCGGGCGGCTGATTCCGCACTACACGTTCGCGACGTTCGTCGTCGGGGCGACGAACGAGGTCGCGTTCCGCGCCGCGCAGGCGGTGAGCGCCGCGCCCGGCGTGCGCTTCAACCCGATGTTCCTGCACGGCGGCGTCGGGCTCGGGAAGACGCATCTCATCACCGCGATCGGTCACGATCTCCTGCGCCGGCGCGCGCGCGCCCAGGTGGCGTGCGTCTCGGCCGAGGCGTTCATGAACTCGCTCATCACCGCGCTGCGGCAGGACAAGATGAACGAGTTCCGCAACCGCTTCCGGCTGATCGACGCGCTGATTCTCGACGACGTGCAATTCCTCGCCGGCAAGGAGCGCACCCAGGAGGAGTTCTTCCACACGTTCAACGCGCTGCACGACAGCCAGAAGCAGATCGTGCTGACGTCGGACAAGCCGCCGGGGGCGATCGCCGGGCTCGAGCAGCGGCTGCGCAGCCGCTTCGAGGGCGGCCTGATCGCCGACATCCATCCGCCGACGCGCGACATGCGGCTGGCGATCCTCACGGCGAAGGCGCGTGCCCAGGGCATCGAGCTCGGCGACGAGGTGATCGAGCTGCTCGTGCAGCGCGCCGGCGCGAGCGTGCGCGAGCTCGAGGGCTGCCTCAACCGCGTCGCGGCGATGGCGGCGGTGCGCGGGACGGCGATCACCCCCGATCTGGCGCTGGCGGCGCTCGGGCCGTACGCCGCGTGCGCGCCGGCGGTGTCGGTCGAGACGATCCAGGAAACCGTCAGTCACCAGTTCGGCGTCAGCGTCGCCGACCTCGTCTCGCATCGCCGCGAGCGCGGCGTCTCCTATCCGCGCCAGCTGGCGATGTATCTCAGCCGCACGGTCGCGGCGGCGTCCTTCCCGCTGATCGGCGAGAAGTTCGGCGGCCGCGATCACTCGACCGTGATGTACGCGGTGCGGACGATCGAGAATCGGCGCGCCGCGGAGACCGGCGTCGATCAGCTCCTCGCGCGCATCGAGGGCGAGTTGCGCGAGCGGACGCGCTGAGCGCGGCGGTTGCCTGCGCTGGAGTGGTCGGTTTCCCGTCTCACGGCTTGCCCGACGACGAATCGCTGAACCGCCAAGACGCCAGGGGCGCCACGTCCGGGAAGGAAGCGGTCTCGCGGCCGGTATCCGGAACCCTTCCGGACCTGGCGTCCTTGGCGCCCTGGCGGTTGGATCCTGCGCCCGGCCCCGGGGGGCGGAACGATTTGACAATTTGTGCGGGCGTCAAGAGAGTAGGGCATCACGCCGCTGAATAACTCCCACCGGGCCGTCGTCAGGCGCCCCACCCTGTCTGCAAAGTCGCATCCTATGTTGAAGCCCGCCTGTTCTGGTCCGTTCCTGCGTTCCGCCCGCCCGGCCGTCCACCTCCTTGCCGCGGCGATGATCGGCCTCCTGTGTGGCGCGCGCGGCGCCGAGGGGCAGTTGACGCCGCGGTTCTCGACGCTTGCGCCGATCGTGGTGAACGTCGGCGAGGACCCGGGCCGGCAGGCGATCGCCGTCGCCGACCTCGACGACGACGGGAACCTCGACCTCGTGGTCGCCGAACTGTTCGATGACCGCATCAACGTCTACTTCGGTGCCGGAGACGGCACGTTCGACGACTTCGATACATATGAGCTCGAGGTGAGCCCGCTTTCGGTCGCCATCGGCGATGTCGGCTCGCCGCTGAGCTCCGACGAGCAGGGCGCCCCCGACGGCAACCTCGACATCGCCATCGGCAGCGATTTCGGCGGCATCGAAGTGCTCTACGGCGATGGCGACGGAGATTTCGAATCCGACGGCACGCTGTTCGGCGAGGACGACACGCTCGCGGTCATCGGCATGGTCATCGACGATTTCGACGAGGGCGACGGCAACGACATCGCGGTGCTCGATGAGGACGGCGTCGTCCTCCTCTGCAATGACGGCAGCGGCGGCCTCGCCGTCTGCGGCGCCGAGGAGCCCATCGAGGTCGGCTTCGACGTGATCGACATCGTCGGCGGCGACTTCGATGGCGACGGTGATGCCGACGTCGCGGTGCTCGACCGCGAGGATCAGCGGGTGTCGATCCTGCGCGGCAACGGCGACGGCACCTTCGCGGCGCCGGTGCAGCGCGACGTGTCCGGTCAGGCGGATCTCGAGGACGAGTTCGCCGCCGACATGGACGCCGGCTTCCTCAACAGCGACGGGCTCACCGATCTCGTGGTCATCAACCACGGCACGTTCGATGCGAACTTCCTCGTCGCCGTCCTCGGCGCCGCGAACGGGAACTTCGGCACGCGCGAGGCGGTCGCCGATTTCGAGGGCGCGGCCGTGACACTCGCCGACTTCGACGACATGGGCGGCACGGACGCCATCGTCGGCTACCTGGATGGCGGCGTCTCGGCGAACCTCGGCGTCGGCAACGGCACGTTCGACGATCCGTTCACCCCGATCGGCACGAACTCGATCGGCCGCGTCAGCCTGCTGGTGAGTGGCGATTTCGATGGCGACGTGCTGCCCGACTTCCTCGCGCTGAACGAGGACGGCACGCAGTTGACCATCGCGCTCAACGCCTCCGACGAGGCGACGCCGACCGAGGGCCCGACGGGCACGCCGACGCCGACGATCACCGGCACGCCGCCGCCGACGAGCACGGTGACGCCGACCCCGACCCTGACGCCGACGGACACGGCAACGCCGACGCCGACGCCGATTCCGACCGCGAACTACGGGCGCTGCAACCTCACCGCCGGCGGCCAGGCGCTCGGCGGCATCGTCGCCGCGCCGCTCGACGGCGACGGCACGCCGGACCTCGCGGTCACCGATCCGGCGGCGAATGCCGTCCGCATCCTCTTCAACACCACGGCGGCGCAGCAGCAGTTGCGCGGCTGCGCCATGAGCATGCTGGCGGAGCCGATCGAGGTCGCTCAGACGACGGTCGCCGTGGCGAACGCGCCGCGCGCCCTGGCGGCCGTCGATGCCGAACGCGACGGCGACACCGACCTGGCGGTCTGCGCCGGCAATGCAGTGGTCCTGCTGCGCAACGACGGGCAGGGCGGCTTCACCGCCGAGACGCCGATCAGCGTCGGCACGAATCCGGTCGCGATCATCGCCGACTACCCGACCGACCCCGGCGATCCGACCCGTCGCACGCCGCTCGACCTCAACCGCGACGGCCGCACCGACCTCGTCGTCGCGAATGCCGGCAGCGCGTTCCTCACCATCCTCTACGGCGCCCCCGGCGGCGGCTTCACCGTGCACAACCAGGGCATCCCGGGCCAGGCGCGCGCCGTGACCGCGGCCGACTACGACGGCGACGGGCGCATCGATCTCGTCGCCAGCCGCGGCACCGATGCCGTGTTCCTGCGCCAGACCGGGATCGACGGCAGCAACCGCTCGGTGTTCCAGTCGAGCGACTTCGGCACCGGGGCGACGATCATCGCCCTGGAGAGCGGCTTCTTCGACGAGAACCGCTTCCCCGATCTGCTCGTCACGCGCGGCGGCGTGGGACAGCTGCAGCTCTTCATCAACAACCTGTTCGCCGCCGGTGGCGAGATCAGCGTGTTCGAGCCGGCGGCATCCGGCATCGGCCTGTTCAGTCCCGGCGATCGCCGCGCCGATGCGGTCATCGCCGGCACGTTCGAGATGAAGCCGGTCCTGCAGTTCGCCTACGGCAGCGGCAGCGGCGACTTCCCGCCGCCGATCGTCATGCCGTTCGATCTGCGCAGCCGCCCGGTCGCGCTTGCGGTCGTCGATGTCGACAGCGACGGGGTGCACGACGTGGTGACGGCAAACGGCGACGGCACGATCACCGTGCTGCTCAGCAGCGTGCCGCCGCCAACGCCGACGCCGACCGTCACCCCGACGGCGACCGCCACCGGCACCGACACCGTGACGCAGACGCCGAGCGAGACGCCGACGGAGACGCCGACGGCGACGCCCACCGACACCGCGGCGCCGACCGGCACCGTGACCGGAACGCGCACGCCGCGGCCGGGCGACACGCCGACGGTGACGCCGACGAAGGCGGGCATCTTCGAGGTCAGCAGCTGCGCAATCGGCGACGGCGCACAGACGCCGCTGCCCGTCGGGCTGCTCGGCCTGGCGCTGGCGCTGCTCGGCCCGCTGGCGCGGCGCGTGCGTCGGCCGGCGCTGCCGGCGCGTGCGGGGCGACGGTTCCTGGCCGCGCTCGCGGCGTCGGCCGCGGCGCTGCCGGCCCTGCCGGCCGACGCGCAGCCGGTGCCCGCGTACGTGCGCTGCACGGTGCCCGGCACGCAGCTCGGAACCGGCAGCGGCCTGGTGCCCGGTGCCGCGGGAGACCTGAACGGCGATCGCTCGGCGGATCTCGTGCTGCTCGATGCGACGCGCGCGGTGGTCGCGCTCACCGATGCCGAGCAGTTCCGCGCCGGCGCCTGCCCGGAACCGGTCACCGCCCGTCCGCTCGAGGCGGTGACCCGGCCCCAGGCGGCGGCGATCGCGCTGACCGGCACCGATCTCTTCCCCGATCTCGCCGTGACGACGCTGACGCCACCGGTTGCCTCGGTGTTGAGCGGCGACGGCAACGGCGGCTTCCCCGCCGGTGTCAGCTCCGTGCCGCTGTCCCAGCCCGGCCCGGTCGCGGTGGCGGCGATCACCGGCGGCACCGAGCCGGACCTCGTCGTCGGTGACGGCGCCTCGCTGCTGCTGCTCGAGCTGCGCCTCACCGAGGGCACGCTGCGCTACGAGATCGCCAGGACGCTGGTGGAGAGCGGCAGCCGGGTGCAGGCCGTCGGCGTTGCCGATTTCAACGGCGATGCCCGGCTCGACGTCGTCGCCATCGATCTCGTCGGCGTACGCGTTTTCCTCCAGGAGGATGACGGCGAGTTCACGGAGCAGGGCTCGTTCGACATCGGCAGCTCCGAGGACCCGCTCTTTCCGCTCGACATGCGCGTGGCCGATCCGCTCGTGACCGGCGACTTCAACCGCGATTTCATCCCCGACCTCGCCGTGATCACCACGACCGGCCCGCTGCTCGTCTATCTCGGCCGGCGCGACGCCGCCGGCTTCGCCTTCGAGCGCAGCGCGGTGCTCGAGTCGGCAAACGGCTTCGCCGATCTCGCGCTCGGCGATCTGAACGATGACCTGCGGCCCGACATCGCCGTCGCCGATGCGACGACCCGCACGGTCCGCTTCTTCCTCGGTGACGGGAGCGGCGGGTTCACCGACGGCGGCAGCCGCACGCTCGGCGACACGCCGACCGGCGTCCTGCTCGCCGACGTCGACGCCGATGGTCGTCCCGATCCCGTGCTGACGACCGCCGGCCGGTCGGTGGAGTTCTTCCTCAGCAGTGCGCCGGCGCCGACCGCGACGCCGACGTTCACCGACACCCCGGAAGCCACCGAGACGCCGACCGTCACGCCGACCGAAACGGTGACCGAAACGCCGTCCGATACGCCAACCGAAACCCCGACGGCGACGCCGACCGGGACGGTCACGGGTACGCGCACGCTCACCGTCACCCGCACCGGCACCGTCACGCCGACGGTGACCTGCGACGGGTTCTGCGTGCAGGGCGAGGGGTGTGCGAACGTCTCGGGTGGCGAGGGCAACGCCGGTGCGGTGCTGCCGCTGCTGATCGTCGCCGCGCTGCTGTTCGTCACCCGCCGCGTGCGCTTCTGACCGCGGGGCGGGGACGGTGGCCGTCCCCGCCCTGGCGTGCGTGGACCTCGCCGGCAAATCGCGTTACAGCGACGCGATGGTCGGCATCACGCGTTACGCCAGTTACGTTCCCGTCCACCGCCTCGAGCGCCGGCTGATCGAGCAGGCATGGGGCGCGCGCCAGGCGAAAGGCGCGATCGCGGTCGCGAACTACGACGAGGACGCGCTGACGCTGGCGATCGATGCCGCACTCGGCTGTCTCGGCGATCCGCCGGCGACGGTCGACGGCGCGTTCTTCGCCAGCACGAGTGCGCCGTATGCCGAGAAGCAGATGGCGAGCGTGCTCGCCACCGCCTGCGATCTGCCGCGCGCCCTGGTCACCGCGGACTTCGCCGGGTCGGCGCGCGCCGGCGTCAGCGCGCTGCTCGCCGGCGTGCGGACGGTGCAGGCGGGCGGCGCCCGGGCGATGCTCGTCGCCGCCGCCGACGTGCGCGTCGCCGCGCCGGAGAGCGACCTCGAGGGCGTCCTCGGCGACGGCGCCGCGGCGGTGACCGTCGGCAGCGACGACGTGATTGCCGAGTTCGTCGACGCGGCTGCGATGGCCGAGGAGTTCACCTACCACTGGCGCACCGACGTGCAGCGCACGGTGCAGGTCGCCGGCGGCAAGTTCTCGAACGATTACGGCTACGGGCGCGATCTCGGCGCCGCGGTGCGCACGCTGCTCGAACGCCAGCGCGTCGAGGCGCGCGCCATCCACCGCGTTGCCTTCGGATCGCCGGATGCGCGCGCCGCCGCCGATCTCGCCCGGACGCTCGGCTTCGAGGCGGGGCAGCTCGTGCCGTCGCTGTACGGCGACATCGGCTGCACGGGCAGCGCCGAGCCGCTGCTGCTGCTCGCCCGCGCGCTCGACGAGGCCGGGCCCGACGAGCTCATCCTCGTCGGCGGCTACGGCGAGGGCGCCGATGCGCTGCTGCTGCGCACCACCGCGCGCCTGCCCGCCGCGCGCGCGGCGGCGCCGCTGGCGCGCTGGCTGGCGGCGGCGACGCCGCTGGCGTCGTATGCGCGCCTGCTCAAGTTCCGCCGCCTGGTGGCGGTCGAGGAGGTCACCGACACGGTGACCAACGTGCTCGAATACAAGGAGCGCAAGCAGGACATCCGCCTGTACGGCAGCCGCTGCCGCGCCTGCGGCCAGGTGCAGTACCCGATGGCGCGCGTCTGCGTGCGCTGCCGCGCCGCCGAGCAGCTCGACGACGCGCGCATCGCGCGCCGCGGCACGGTGTTCACGTTCACCGTCGACCACCTGATCCCGAACCTCGAGCATCCGCTGCCGATGGCGGTGGTCGACGCCGAGGGCGGCGGGCGTCTCTATCTGCAGGTGGCCGACACCGACGATGTGCAGATCGGTGCGCGCGTCGCGCTCACCTATCGCCGCCTGCACGAGGGGGCCGGCAACCGCAACTACTACTGGAAGGCGCGGCCGCTGCGCGAAGCAGAGCATTGACCAGGTACCCGCGCTTTCAACGCGGAGACGCGGAGACGCAAAGGCGACGGGCTTGTGATGCACGGTTCGATGCCGTTTCTGTGGACGGCCTGGATATGGGGTAACTGATGAAGGATCAGGTGGCGGTCATCGGGGTCGGCTGCACGAAGTTCGGCGACCTCTGGGAGCTCGGCTACGAGGATCTCATCTGCGAGGCGGCGTTCGCGGCGTATCGCGACGCGCGCATTGATCCCGCCGACATCCAGGCGGCGTACCTCGGCACGTACATGCCGGGCGCGGCGGGCGGCAAGGCGGCGGTGTCGCTCGGCGACGCGCTGCGCCTCTACGATCGGCCGATCACGCGCGTCGAGAACTACTGCGCCACCGGCACCGACGCGTTCCGCAATGCCTGTCTGGCGGTCGCCTCGGGCACGTATGACGTCGTGCTCGTGCTCGGCGCCGAGAAGCTCAAGGACCGCGGCGGCCGCGGCCTGCCGCGCTTCGGCCACCCGCTGCTCGCCAAGGGCAACTCCGCCCCCGGGCTCTTCGCGCTCGCCGCGAACCGCTACATGCACACGTTCGACGTCGGCCGCGAGACGCTGGCGAAGATCGCCGTCAAGAATCACTACAACGGCGCGCGCAACCCGAAGGCGCACCTGCGCATGGAGGTCACCGAGGAGAAGGTGCTCGCGGCGCCGATGATTTCCTCGCCGTTCGGGCTGTTCGACTGCTGCCCGACCACCGACGGCGCGGCGGCGGCGATCGTCTGCCGTGCCGACCTCGCGCGCCGCTACACCGACCACCCGGTGCTGGTGAAGGGCGTCGGGCTGGCCGTGACCACGGGCCGCCCGTACTTCGATCCGACGTTCGATTATCTCGGCTTCCGCTCGACGCAGCAGGCGGCGCAGCAGGCCTACCGCATGGCCGGCATCGCTCCGCAGGACGTCGATTTCGCCGAGGTGCACGACTGCTTCACGTGGACCGAGCTGTCGAACATCGAAGATCTCGGGTTCTGCGAGAAGGGAACCGGCAAGGCGCTCGTGCACGAGGGGCGGACCGCGCTGACGGGCGACATCCCGATCAATCCGAGCGGCGGGCTGAAGTCCTTCGGCCACCCGATCGGCGCCAGCGGCGTGCGGATGATCTACGAGTGCGTCACCCAGCTGCGCGGCGAGGGCGGCGAACGCCAGGTGCGCACCCCCGAACTCGGGCTGGCGCACAACGTCGGCGGTCCCGGTGCCGTCGCCTGCGTCATCGTGCTCGGGCACTGACGTGGCATCTGCAGTGTCATAATCTCGCCGGCCTGCCACTGCAGGGCGCCGCCGGCCCGTCGCGTCGATCACGCCGGCGCCCCTGCACTGCCGGCACGCGCCTGTGGCCGGCATGGCGTTCGATTTGCAGTCGCGTGCCGCATGATGAACGCGAGCGGCATGGCCGGGGGGACGTCCCCCGAGAGGAGTGCGATCATCGCCGCGCTCGAACCGCGGCGTGTCGTCGTCCTGCTGCGCGCGGTGGTCATCGCCACCTGCGCCTACCTGGTGTTCACCGCCGAGCCGATCGCCGCCGGGGCGGTGCTGGCCGTCATCGGCCTCGTCGTCTCCAACGTGCTGCTCGCCTGCGCGCCGCGCGCCTGGTTCCACAAGCCGCAGTTCGGGCCGGCGCTGCTGCTCTGCGACACGGCGGTCATCCTGCTCGGCCTCTCCTGGAGCCACGGGCTCTCGCAGGACCTGCTGCTCGCCTACTTCTTCATCGTCTTCCTCGTCACGATCGGTGAGACGATCGGTCAGATTGCCATCGGCGGCGCGCTCATTGCCGCCGTCTACGGCTACTGGCTGTGGGAGAGCGGCAGCGCCACGCTCGCCTCGGACGCCTGGGTGCGGCTGCCGTTCTTCTTCCTCGTCGCGGTCTTCTACGCCTCGCTGATCGAGCAGCTGAAGCGCGAGCGCCACCGCCGCGAGGAGGCGGAGACCGAGAACCAGCATCTGCGCTTCCTGCTCGATCTCGCCGGCGTGTTCTCCGAAACGCACGCGACGCGCGAGTTCGTGCGCGGACTTGGTCGCTTCGTCGAGAACACCTGTCCGGGCCTGCGCTGCCACATCGCGCTCGCCGAGCACGAGCCGTGCGCGCTGGCGCATCCCGTCACGTTCCCGCTGCGCGCGCATGGTGAAGCGTACGGCGCGCTGTTCGTGCAGGCCGAGAGCGGCCGCGCCCTGACGCAGCGCGAACGCTGGCTGTGCCAGATGGTCGCGCACGCCACCGCCGGCGCGCTCTACAGCGCCGAGCAGTCCGATGCCGCGCGCGTCGCCGCGGATGCCAAGGATCAGTTCCTCGCCACCGTGTCGCACGAATTCCGCACGCCGCTGCATGCGATCCTCGGCTATCTCGACGTGGTCGACAGCTCCGGGTCCACGGCGCAGGACGCGGTGCTCGCCGAGAGCATCGAGCGCATGCGCGTCAACGCCTGCCGCCTGCAGCATCTGCTCGAGGAGCTGCTGAGCTTCGCCGAGATCCGCTCCGGGCGCCGCGCCGTGCGTCCCGAGACGGTCCGGCTCACGGAGGTGATCGAGGCGCTGCTGCCGCTCACCCGCGAGCTCACCGAAGGCAAGCCGGTCACCATCTCGGCGCTGGTCGACGACGCCGCCGACGAGCTGCGCACCGACCCGCGCAAGCTGAGCCGTGCGCTCGGTTGTCTGCTGAGCAATGCCGCGAAGTTCACCGAGGCGGGGGAAATCCGCATCGCGGCGCGGCGTGCCGGCGACGGGCTGGTCGAGATCGCGATCGCCGATTCGGGCATCGGCATCGCGCCGCACGACCTGGCGATCATCTTCGACGACTTCCGCCAGGTCGACGGCTCGTTCACGCGCCGCTTCGGCGGGCTCGGCATTGGCCTCACGCTGGCGCGCGAGCTCGTCGGCCTGCTCGGCGGCACGCTCGAGATCGAGAGCGAGGTGGCCGTCGGCACCACCGTCCGTGTGCGCCTGCCACAGGTGCTCGGCGAGGCGCTGCAGCCGATGCTGCGCCCGGCGCGGGTCCGCGACGTCGCGTTCGCCGCGGCGGGGTGAGTGGGTCAGCCGTCAGCCGTCAGCGGGTGCAGGAATCCCCTGCAGGGCGCCGCTCCGTCGACGCCTGTTGGAAGGGCCGGTCGCGCTCAATCCGGCAGGCGCCGACAAAGCGGCGCCCTCCAGAAGATGCATCGGTGGCGGATCATCCCGGAATCGATGGGCAGCTGACAGCTGACCGCTGTCGGCTCAACTACAACAGGTCCGCGGCGAGCGAGGCGAACTTGCCGAGCCACGGACCGAGCGAGAGCACGCAGTACACCGCGGCCAGGCCGCGCATGATGTGGAGGCCGACCGGCGGCGGCGCCGTCCGGTGCAGCAGTACGAGCAGCCCGCAGGCCTTGGCCTTGAACAGCAGCAGCGTCGGCCCGATGCCGATCAGGCCGAACGCGGCCACGAGGATCGGGTTCGCCTCTTTGAAGCCGAGACGCAGACCCTGATAGGTCGCGACGCCGTCGAACAGCTGCAGCGCGAGGTTCAGGACCAGCAAGCGGTGTACGTGCACGTCCACGTCCCGAGTCTGTTCCCCCGCCGCGTCCGTGTCCACGGGCGGATCCTGCCGGGCCGATTTACGGATTGCGAGCACAAAGCACAGCATCCGGTGCAGCGCATGCGAGAGCGCACACGGAGCCGCTCCAGCGGAGACGGGGCGCACAGCGCAGCGCAGGCGCAGTGACGAGCCGGATCGTTCAGACGAGCACGCCCGCGGCGCGCAGTGCGGCGATGCGGGCGTCGTCGTAGCCGACGATGCGGCGCAGGACGTCGTCGGTGTGCTCGCCGAGGCAGGGGGCGGCGCGCTCGACCATGCAGGGCGTGTCGGACATCTGCCAGGGGATGCCGAGATGGAGGCGCGTGCCGATCTCGGCGTGGTCGCGTTGAACGAAGAAGCCGCTCGCCGCGAGGTCGGGATCCTCCGCAAGATCCCTGCTGGTCATCGACAGCGATGCCGGCACGCCGGCCGCCTGCAGTGTCGCGACCACCGCCTCGGCGCTCTGCTCGCGGGTCCACTCGCCGATGAGTGTCTCGAGCGCGTCCTCGTTCGCCTGGCGGGCGGCGAGTGTGGCGAAGCGCGCGTCCCCGGCCAGCGCGGGCTGATCCATGCAGGCGGCGAGCGCCGCCCAGTCGGTGTCGTCGCGCGCGGCGATTGCCACCCAGCGCTGCTCGCCGGCGCAGCGGAAGACGCCGTGCGGTGCCATGTGCGGATCGCGATTGCCGCGGCGCGGTGGCGCGGCGCCGCCGAGAGACTCGGCGAGGACGCCTTCGCCGAGCACGGCGACGCTCGTCTCCCACTGCGAGAGGTCGATGTACTGGCCGGCGCCGGTTTCGGCGCGATGCCAGAGCGCCGCGAGCACCGCCAACGCGCCGTGCAGGCCGCCGGTCGGATCGCCGTAGGAGATGCCGACGTGCATCGGCGGCCAGCCGGCGTAGCCGGTCAGCGAGGACATCCCGGAGAGCGGCACCTGGGCCGGGCCGTAGGAGACGAAGTCGGCATCCGGGCCGCTCGCGCCGTACCCGGACAGCGCGATCATGATCAGGTCCGGCCGCCGCGCGCGCAGCGCCTCGTAGCCGAGCCCCATGCGCTCCATCACGCCGGCGGCGAAGTTCTCGCAGACGATATCGCACTGGGCGACGAGATCCTGCGCCACCTCGATGGCCGCCGGCTGCTTGAGATCGAGCGCCAGGCTGAGCTTGCCCTGATTGTACTGGTTGAAGTAGCCGCTGCGATTCGGTCCGGGCACGCCGTCGGCGAACGGCGGCAGCAGGCGCGTCACGCAGGTGCGCGTCGCGCTCTCGATGCGGATCACCTCGGCGCCGAGATGGGCGAGCTGCAGCGTGCAGAACGGGCCGGCCCACACCCAGGTGAAGTCGGCGACGCGGATGCCGTCGAGCGGGCGCATGGGTCAGGGGCTCCGCTGGTCGCAGCGACGCGCGACTCGCGAAGCGGACGGCGTGCGGAGGTGCGGAGGTGCGGAGGTGCGGAGGGGTGTCATGCGTGCATCGCGGCGAGAATCTCGGCGGTGTGTTCGCCGAGGCGCGGGGCCGGGCGACGGATGGCCCACGGCGTCGCCGACAGGCGGTACGGGGCGCCGGGAACGGTGACCGGCGTGCCGCCGGCGTCGAGTACGGCGAAGAAGCCGCGCGCCTTGAGGTGCGGCGAGGCGAGCAGGTCTCCCATCGTCGAGACCGGCGCGAACGGAATGCGGCGCCGCTGCGCGGCGGTGTACACGTCCATCACCGCGTGCTCGCCTGCCCACTCCTGGAGGAAGAGCTTGAGCGCGTCCCAGTTCGCGCCGCGGCTCAGGCGATCGGCGAACAGCTCGAGGCCGGCCCACTCCGGTGAGCCGATCATGCGGACGAACTCCTGCCACTGGTGTTCCTCGACGCAGCAGATGAACACCCAGCCGTCGCGGCACTCGAGGAAGTCGAGCGGCTGGATCGGCTTGCGGCCGAGGCGCGAGGCGATCAGTCCCTGGTACGGCCAGTACTCGAACGTCAGCTCGAGGATTGCGGCCAGTGCCTGCTGGATCGAGATGACGACGTGCTGGCCGCGGCCGGTCCGACGGCGCGCGAGCAGGGCGCCGAGCGCGGCGAGTGCGGCATTGACGCCGCCCTGGTAGGCGGCCTGCTGGCCGAAGGGCTTGAGCGGCGGCAGGTCCTCCGCCTCCGGCCCGCCGCCGTTCAGATACGCGATGCCGCCGGCGTTCCACAGCGTCAGGTCGGTCGCCGCCCAGTCGCGCTTCGGGCCGTGCAGGCCGTACGGCGTGATCGAGGTCATCACCAGCCGCGGATTGACGGCCGCGAGCTCCTCGTACACCAGCCCGTGGGCGGCCATCGCCGCCGGCGGGACGTCGTGGACGAGGAGATCGGCGTGTCGCGCCAGGGCGGTGAGGGCCGTGCGGTCGGCGGCGGTCGACGGGTCGAGGACGATGCCGCGCTTGTTGGTGTTCAGATAGAGGAAGAAGCCGCTGCGCTCCGGGTCGGGGATGCCGCCGGGGTAGGGACCGCGGTGGCGCGCCGGATCGCCCGCCGGGGGTTCGACCTTGATCACCTCCGCGCCGAGGTCGGCGAGCAGCTTGCCGGCATATGCCGCCGCGACCTGCTCGCCGCATTCGATGACCCGCAGCCCGCCCAGCGCCGTCGGCGACATGGCCGGCGCTTAGCGCAGCGGCGTGCCGATCGGCAACCGCGGGCGTGCGCTCCCGCTTGCGCGCCAAGCGCTTGCGCGGCTTGACAACTTTCCGAACGACCGGCAAAGCTCCGACCATCAGCAAGACATCGTGGAGAGTGGCGCACGCGCTGCGCACCGGGCGGTGCATCTGCACCAGAGCCTGACCCGCGAATCCAACCATCAATCCACTGCCGACGCCGAGGGAGGGTGTGGTGAGCCGCATGCGAAAAGTGACGAGAGGAACGTTCGCAACGTGGGGACTGCTTGCCGTTGCGGGCATCGCACTGGCCGGAACCGCGGCGCTGTCCTTTGCTCCGCATGTCGAGATTTCGCTCGGTCCGCCCGACTGCACGGCCGGCGTCGACTGCTCGGAAGGCGCGTTCGCCGTGGTCGCCGGTGACTTCAACGGCGACGGCAACCTCGACGTCGCCACCGCGAACAACGGGTCGGACGACGCGACGGTGTTCTTCGGCGACGGCGCGGGCGGCCTGACCGTGGCGCAGACGCTGACCGCCGGCGTGGCGCCGAGCGCGATCGCCACCGGCGATCTCGACGGCGATGCCGTGCTCGATCTCGCGGTCGCCAACGACATCGGCAACTCGGTCAGCTTCTTCCTCAACGACGGCTCGGGCACGTTCGGCGAGGCGACGACGCTCGATACCGGCTCGTCGCCGAGCGGCATCGTGCTCGCGGATTTCAACGGTGACGGCAACACCGATGTCGCCACCGCGGATCTCTTCGGCGGGACGGTGTCGGTGCGGCTCGGCAACGGTGACGGCACGTTCGGCGAGATCCTCACCACCGAGACCGGCGGCGGACCGATCAGCCTGGCCGCCGGACGGCTGGACGCCGGCGACGTGCTCGATCTCGCCGTGAGCCTGAATGACGACGCGGTCATGCTGCCGCTGCTGGGCAATGGCGACGGCACCTTCACGCTCGGCGAGCCGAGCGCGGTCGAGGAGTCGCCGCAGGGGCTGACGATCGCCGATCTCGACGGCGACGGCGATGCCGACGTGGCAGTGGCCACGGAATTCTTCGATACGCTCTCGGTGCTGCTCGGCAACGGCGACGGCACGTTCGCCGAGGCGGTGCACTACGAGGTCGGCGCCTATCCCGAGACGGTCGTTGCCGCCGATCTGAACGGCGACGGCATTCCCGATCTCGCCACGTCCGACAATCTCGGCACGCTCGAGTTCGACGGCAGCGTCTCGGTACTGCTCGGCAACGGCGACGGCACCTTCGCCGACGCGGAGACCTTCGAGGCCGGCGTCGGCCCGTGGGGCATGGTGGCCGCGGACCTCAACGGCGACCGCCTGCCGGACCTGATCACGGCCAACTTCGATGCCGAAGACATCTCGCTGCTCGAGAACACCGGCACGCCGCCGACGCCGAGCTGCGTCGGCGACTGCAACGGCGACGGCGAGGTGTCGATCAACGAGCTGATCACCGGCGTCAACATCGCGCTCGGCAGCGCCCCCGTCAGCTCCTGCGAAGCGATCGACGAGAACGGCAACGGCGAAGTGACGATCAACGAGCTGATCTCGGCGGTCAACAACGCTTTGACCGGCTGTCCTGCAGCATAACCGCGCCCCGTGGCACCTTTGACAACATCTTAATTCGTGAGGTAGCAGTGGCACACTCGTTCAGACCCGGGACACACGTGGGACAGCGCGGCGCAGCGTCGGCAGGACGCGCGCGAGGAGGCGCACGGATGCTGCAGAGGGTTGCGTTGGTGGTGGGGGGAGCACTGTGCGTCATCGGCGCCAGCGCCGTTCACGCCCAACCCTGTCCGACCCCGGTGGCGGTCACCACCGCCTGCACCGGCAGCAGCTGTGCGGTGCTCGACATCGGCGACGCGAACGGCAACAGCACCACCGCCGGCACGGTGGAGATCAGCTTCTCGCAGGCCCCCGACAACGGGCAGGCGCAGAGCGGCGCGGATGATGTCGCGGCGATCGCCTTCACCGTCGGCATGCCCGGCACCGGCAGCGGCGAGCCGCCGCTGGTCTTCGACTGCGTCGAGGGCGCGCTGGCTGCGGGCGCGGTCGAGGTGGATGCCGCCATTGCCGACACGTTCCAGGTGGTCGTCGAGAACGCGCAGTGCACGAACCGCAATCGCTGCCTGTGCCCGACCGGCGACGGCCAACAGCGTGACGACTTCGTCAACCTCGCCGTCTACGGTCCGAAGACGCTTCCCGAGCAGGGGCCGGTGACCATCCCGGCGCTGCCCGACAGCGGCGTGCTCGTCCGCCTGAACCTCAAGGCGGCCGAGGGTGCGACCGGCATGGTGCCGCTCAAGGTGTTCTCGGCGCTCGATGCGACCCGGCCGCAGTTCGCTGCCAACCTGTCGATCGGCGATCAGTCGGCCTGTGACGTCAGCGCCACCGAAGCCGGCGTGAGCACGGTGCAGCTGAACGGCGGCACGTTCACGATCGGGGGCGTCACCCCGCCGCCGACCGGCTGCGTCGGCGACTGCAATACCGACGGCAGCGTCGCGATCAACGAGCTGATCATCGGCGTGAACATCGCCCTCGGGTCGACCCCGGTCGGGAACTGTTCCTCGTTCGACGTCAACAGCAATGGCAGCGTCGAAATCAACGAGCTCATCAGCGCGGTCAACAACGCCCTGAACGGCTGTCCTTCGTAGGACGGCTTGCGTGCCGCGCAGCAGTCCGTATTGTTAGCGTTCGAGAGTTGCTTGGGAACATCCGTAACGCTATGAACCGCCAACCGAACTATCCAGGGGAGGGCAAGAGATGAGCAAGTACGGATTCAAGACCGCCGCGATCGCGGCGGGCGCCATGATGATGGCGGCCAGCGCGCACGCGGTGGTCATCCTCGGCGATGAGGCCGCCAGCGGCGCACCCGGCGACACCGTGGAGTTCTCCGTCAGCGTCGACACGGAGGGTGAGGACGTCGCGGGTACGCAGAACGACATCACCTTCGGCGAGGGCGTTGCGGTCGCCGCGCGGGCGAACGGCCGTCCGGACTGCACGGTGAACGAAGAGATCAACAAGGGCGGCACGTCGTTCGCGTTCCAGCCCGCGGGCTGCAGCGGCGATGCGTGCACCGGCGTGCGCGCGCTCGTGCTGGCGCTCGACAACGTCGACCCGATTCCCGACGGCTCGACGCTCTACACCTGCAACGTGGTGATCGCCGAGGACGCGACGGACGGTGAGAAGACGATGTCGATCACCAACACCGGCGCCAGCGATCCCGCCGGTGCGGCGCTGACGACCTCGGGTGTCGATGGCCGCGTGACCGTCGGCGGCGGTGGCGCCGCGGACGCGAACATCATCATCGGCGATGCCTCGGGCAACGCGGGCGACACCGTCGCCGTGACCGTGACCCTCAACACCGGGACGGACGTCGCCGGGACGCAGAACGACATCACGTTCGCGCCTCCGCTGTCGGTCGCGGCACGCGCGAACGGCCGTCCGGACTGCACGGTGAACGAGACGATCAACAAGGGCGGCACGTCCTTCGCGTTCCAGCCGGCGGGCTGCAGCGGCACGGAGTGCACCGGTGTGCGCTCGCTCGTGCTGGCGCTCGACAACGTCGATCCGATTGCCGATGGCTCGGCACTGTACACCTGCAACGTCGTGATCGCCGAGGACGCCGAGGACGGCGACTACGAGCTCGCCTGCTCGAACCCCGGCGCGAGCGATCCGAACGGCGGCGCGCTGGTCGCCGAGTGCGAGCCTGGCACGGTGACCGTTGGCGGTGGTGGCGATGTTACCCCGACGCCGACCGAGACGCAGGTCGAGGCGACGTCCACGCCGACCGTCCAGGATGGCACGCCGACCCGCACGCGCACCCCGGGTGGTGGCGGCCGCAGCAACGACGACGACGGCTGCGCGGTCGTGGCGCCGGCGGACAGCACCAGCGCCTGGCTGCTGCTGCTGCCGTTCGCTGCGCTGCTCTGGTGGCGCCGCCGCTCGCACTGAGCCGCGACGCAGCATCGGACCTGAACGAGTGGAGGGGGCTGAGCAATCAGCCCCCTCTTCTTTTTGCATCGCCGAATTGAGCCCGGGGCTGCGCCGCGCTGCCACGGCGACGCACGTCACGTCCCGCCCCTCCCGATGACATGAGCGAGTTTGCCGGCAAACGGGTCGCGATCTTCGGCGTCGCGAACGACCACAGCATCGCCTGGGCGATCGCGCAGCGCTTCCATGCGGCCGGCGCCGAGCTGGCGCTCACGTATCCGAACGAGGCGATCGAGAAGCGCGTGCGGCCGCTCGCCGAGACGCTCGGCGTCTCCTGTGTGCTGCCGTGCGACGTCACCCGCGACGCCGAGATCGAGGCCGTGTTCGCGGCGCTGCGTGACCGCTGGGGCACGCTCGACGCCGTCGTCCATTCACTCGCCTTCGCCGGGCGCGACGAGCTCAAGGGTCGCTACGTCGACACCACCCGCGACGGCTTCCATTTGGCGCTCGACGTGAGCGCCTATTCGCTGGTCGCCATGGCGCGCTGCGCCGAGCCGCTGCTCGCCCCGCAGCGCGGCGCGATCGTCACCATGACCTACCTCGGTGCCGAACGCGTCATCCCGCACTACAACGTGATGGGCATCGCCAAGGCGGCGCTGGAGGCGAGCGTGCGCTATCTCGCGTGGGATCTCGGCGCGAGCGGCGTCCGCGTCAACGCCATCTCCGCCGGCCCGCTGCGCACGCTGTCGTCGGCCGGCATCGCCGGCTTCAAGACCATGCTGCATCATCACGAGGAGCACGCGCCGCTGCGCCGCAACATCAGCGGCGAGGAGGTCGCGGCCGCGACGCTCTATCTGTGCAGCGCGGCGGCGGGCGGCATCACCGGCGAGGTGCTGCACGTCGACGGCGGCTACAACGTCATGGGCATGTGAACGCGATCCGCCACAGAGGTGCAGAGGACACGGAGTCGAGCGTTTCCAGTCGGGAGCTCGAGCGGCCAGTCGAGGCGGTGTGCTCTGCCACTCCGGAGCCGATCCCGGACTGGTTGGGCACAGCCCCAGATTCCTGACCCTGATACGTCGTGTATCCCGTCCTCTTCGAGCTCTTCGGCATCCCCATCGAGGCCTTCTGGGTCACGGTGTTTCTCGGGTTCCTCGCCGCGCTGTTCGTCGTGCGCGCCGAGCTGATCCGCCAGGGGCACGACGGCACGGCCGCCTACGACCTGATCCTCTGGGCCTACATCGGCGGCTTCGTCGGGGCGCGACTCTTCATGATCGTCACCGCGTGGCCGGACTTCCAGCGCGACCCGCTCGGGCTCCTGTTCTCGGGTAGCGGCTGGGTGTGGCAGGGCGGTGTCGTCGGCGGCGCGCTCGCCGTCGCCTGGAAGGCACGTGCGCTCGGGCTGCCGCTCGGTGACGTCGCGGACTTCTCCGGCCTCGCGCTGGCCATCGGCCAGGCGATTGGTCGTGTCGGCTGTCAGCTTTCCGGCGATGGCGACTACGGGGTCCCGACCGATCTGCCGTGGGGGATGAGCTATCCCGATGGCGTCGTGCCGACCACCGAGCGCGTGCACCCGACACCGGTGTACGAGACGATCGCGCTGCTGGCGATCTTCGTTGTACTCTGGCGGCGGCGCACGCGCCCGCACCTGCCCGGCGCGCTCTTCGGCGAGTACCTCGTCGCCACGGGTGTGCTGCGCTTCGGGGTCGAGTTCGTCCGCCGCAACCCGGCGATCGGGCTCGGGCTGACGCTGGCACAGTGGGTCAGTCTCGCATCGATCGCCATTGGCGTCGTCGTCCTGCTGCGCCGCCCGGCGCCGGCGCTGCCGGCCGGCGCACCCTGATGCGTCCGATCCTGTTCCATATCGGCGAGATCGCGATCCCCAGCTTCTGGGCGATGGCGTTCCTCGCCTTCGTCGTCGCGCTGCTCGTCATCCGCCGCGACATGGCCGAACGTGGCTGGCCGGAGCGGCACGCCTACGATCTGGTGCTCTGGGCCTACGTCGGCGGCTGGGTGGGGGCGCGACTGTTCGTCATCCCGACCGGCTGGGCGTACTTCGTCGACGATCCCTTCCGCTTCCTCATCTCGTCGAGCGGCTGGGTGTGGTACGGCGGCGTGATCGGCGGCGCGGTGGCCGTCCTCGCCTGGGCGTATCGCAGCGGCCTGCCGCTGCGCACGGTCGGTGACATCGCCGCCCCGGCGCTGGCGATCGGGCTGGCGATCGGGCGCATCGGCTGCCAGCTCGCCGGCGACGGCGATTATGGCGTTCCCACCGATCTGCCGTGGGGAATGGCGTATCCCGACGGCGTCGTGCCGACCACCGAGCGCGTGCATCCGACACCGCTCTACGAGCTGGCCGCGTACCTCGCGCTGTTCGCGTTCCTCTGGCACGCGCGCGGCCGCGGCCTGCCGCCGGGGCACCTGATCGGCCACTATCTGCTCTGGTCGGGCGCGGCGCGGTTCGCGGTCGAGTTCCTGCGCCGCAATCCCGACTGGCTGTTCGGCCTCACCACCGCGCAATGGATGTCGCTCGGCAGCATCGCGATCGGCGTGTGGCTGCTGCGTACGGGCGCCGCACGCGACGCCGGCGTGCGCCCCCGTCCCGCACCCGGGCCACCCGAGACCGTCCGGCAGCCGCCTTCCGCTCCCTGACGATCGCTGCGCCGCAATCCCGGCGCGCGCAGCGCTCCGCTTACCCGCGCGCCCCGCGCCGTTTGATGGCGTCGAGCGTGGTGCGTTTCAGATTGCGGCGCATGAAACGCGGCGCGACGGCCTTGGTGATGTAGGCGGCGGCGATCGGGCGCGGGAACGTCAGCTCGTGGCGACCGGTGGCGAGCGCCTGCAGGATCGCGGCGACCAGCGGTTCGGGTTCCACCATGCTGCGGCGCGCCACCGGCGGCATGCGCTCCAGCGCCTCGGCATCGAAGAACTCGGTGCGGATCGCGCCCGGGCAGACGGTGAGCACGTGGACTCCCTGATCCTCGACCTCGATCGAGAGCGCCTCCGCCAGGCCGACCATGGCGAATTTCGATGCCGCATACGCGGACTCGTCCGGTACGCCGATCCGGCCCGCCACGGAGGCGATGAACACCAGCCAGCCGGCGCGCCGGGCGACCATCGCCGGCAGCAGCGCCTTGGTGAAATAGAGCGTGCCGAGGAAGTTGACCTGCAGCATGCGCTCCATGTCGTCGAGATCCCAGTCGAGGAACGGGCGGTGGTGCCCGTAGCCGGCGTTGTTCACCAGGATGTCGACGCGACCGAAGCGGTCGAGGGCCTCGGCCGCGGTCGCGAAGACCGCGTCGCGATCGGCGACGTCGCACGGCAGTACGAGTGCTTCGCCGCCGGCGGCGCGGATCTCCGCGGCGACGGCGTCGAGGGCGGCCTGCCGGCGCGCGACCAGGGCCACGCGCGCGCCGCGCGCGGCCATGCGCAGCGCCAGCAGCCGGCCGATGCCGCTGGAGGCCCCGGTGATCAGCGCCGTGCGGCCGGCATACGTGGTCAGGCGCACTAGCGTCTCGCGCGCGCCGCGCGCTGGGGCGCGGCATGGGGCCGGCGCTGCGGCGGACGCCGCGGCCGTGCCGGCCGGCGCGCCGGCACGACCTGGGCCGCGGCCGCATCCTGCAGCTCGGCGAACGACTGCTCGACCGCGAGCACGAACTCGTGCAGGTCGGGCACCGTCTCCCAGTCGGCGGTGAAGCCCCAGAAGAGCCCGCCATTGTAGCTGAACAACCCGACCACCAGCGCCACGTTCTCGAACAGCGGCACGACCGGAAACGTCGTCTGCATCTCGCAGCCGAGGAAGTAGAGCGGAATCTGCGGGCCGGGCACGTTGGTGACCGTCAGATTGTACGGGCGCGAGCGGATGCCGAGCTTGACCGCCTGCACGAGCACGTTCGGCACCGTCCATTCCGCGATCGCCGTCATCACCTCGCCGCCGAGCGCCTGTTTCGATTCCTTCAGATCGCCCATGGTGATGCGCACGGCCTCGAGCCGCGCGACCGGATCCTCGACGTTGACCGGCAGCGGCGCGATGATCTCGGTGATGCGGTTGCCGAGCGCGCCGTGTTCCTCGGCGGCGCGCACGCTGACCGGCACCATGGCGCGCACGTTGAGGATGTCGGGATCGACGCCGCGTTCGATGCAGAAGCGGCGCAGCGCGCCGGCGACGGTGGCGAGCACGACGTCGTTCAGCGTACCGCCGAGCACGTTCTTCACCGCCTTGAAGTCGGCGACGCGCATCGCCGTCCAGTCGAAGCGCCGCGAGGGCCCGACCTCGCCATTGATCGGCAGCTGCGAGGCGGGATTCAACGCCGGCGAGAACGTTTCGGCGAGGGCGGACACCGCTTCCTCGACCTTGGCGAGCGTCTGTTCGGGATGGCGGATCGCCTGCCGGGCGGCGAACAGCACATCGAGCGGCTGCAGCAGCCGGCGCTTCGCTTCGTCGAGCAGCAGGCGCGCGTCGCTCGGGTGCGGCCGCGGCACCCACGGCAGCGGCTCGCCGGGATCGGGATTCGGCGCCGGTTCCATCATCACCGAAATCAGGTCGGCGCCGGCGACGCCGTCGATCATGCAGTGATGGGTCTTGCTGATCAGCGCGAACTGACCGTTCGCGAGCCCCTCGACGAACCACATCTCCCACAGCGGCCGTGTCCGGTCGAGCTGCTGCGACATGATGCGGCCGACCAGACGCTTGAGCATCCGCTCGTCGCCGGGGCGCGGCAGGGCGGTGTGGCGGACGTGGTAGGCGAGCCGGAAGCGGTCGTCGTCGATCCAGATCGGCAGCCGCTCGTAGGGCAGCCAGGCGAGGCGCTGGCGGAAACGCGGCACCAGGTGCAGGCGCGCCTCGATCGCCTGGCGCACGCGCGCGATGTCGATCCCGCCGTCGGGCGTACGGATCGGCTCGGCATCGAACAGCATCACGCCGCCGACGTGCATGTGGCAGCGCGAGTCCTCGAGCCCGATGAAGGACGCATCCTGGGCGCTCAGACGTTCGTAGAAGGCCATCGCGGACTCCTCATCTCCTCAGCGCGCGGCCGGGGCTCACGTCGCGCTCGGCAGGGCGATGCGCGGCGTTTCGGGGTGCGGGCGGTACAGGATCAGCACGCGGCCGATGCTGCCGGCGACTTCGCAGCCGGTGCGCTCGACGAGTCGTTGTGCCGCGGTGTCGCGGTCGTCGGGTGACTCGCCGCTGATCCGCACCTTGATCAGCTCGTGGTCGGTGAGCGCGCCATCGACCTGCCGGACGACGGCGTCGCTGATCCCGCGCTGGCCGACGATCACCACCGGGGCGAGCTCGTGAGCCAGCCCGCGCAGATATCGACGATCTTTTCCGGTCATGGACAGGGGATCCATAGGGCGCTCCAGTGATGAAATCCAGCCGGAAACCGTGACCAGAGACCGGTGACCAGACATCGGTGACCAGTGACCGGTGTGGCCGTGGCGATTCGTCCTGTACGCCTTCAGGGCTGTCGGGATACCTCTTGCCCTGCGGGGCGGGACCTGACAGGTCCGGTCACCGGTCACCGGTCACCGGTCACCGGTCACCGGTCACGCTTCTTCTTCGCGCGGAGTTGCAATGAACGTCGGAAAACTCGCCCTCAGCCTTCCCGTGCCCGGCGACGTCAAGGCCTGCGTCGATTGGGCGCGCCGCGCCGAGGATCTCGGCTACGAGAGCATCTGGATCGCCGAGACCGGCGGGCCGGATCCGTTCGTCCTCGCCGGCGTGGTCGCGCAGGCGACGACGCGGGTGCGCATCGGTCTCGCCGTGTCGCCGGTCTACATCCGCACCCCGGCCACCATCGCGGCGGCGGCGGGCACGGTGTCGCAACTGGCACCCGGGCGGTTCATTCTCGGTCTCGGTGCCTCGAGTCACGCGATCGTCGAGGGCTGGCACGGGATTCCGTTCCGCAAGCCGCTGACGCGCGTGCACGAGACGGTGACCACGGTGCGTGCCATGCTCGCCGGACAGAAGTCCGCGTTCGACGGCGTGACCCTGCGGACGCATGGCTTCCGCCTGATGGTGCCGCCGGCGGCACCGGTGCCGATCTACGTCGGGGCGCTGCGCCCGGCGATGCTCGAGCTCGCCGGCGAAGTCGGCGATGGGGTGGCGATCAACCTGCTGCCGGTCTCGGCGGTGGCGCCAACCCGGGCACATCTCGCCGCCGGCGCGGCGCGGTCGGGGCGCGATGCCGCCAGCCTGGAGGTCGTCTGCCGCCAGCAGGTGCTGGTCACCGACGACAAGGCGGGCGCACGCGAGCTGTTCCGCAACGCGCTCACCGGCTACTTCGCTACGCCGGTCTACAACCAGTACGCCGCCTGGTACGGGTTCGAGGAGGAGGCGAAGCTGATCGCCGAAGGCTTCCGCGCCGGCGATCGCGCCCGCACCCGCCAGGGCATGAGCGACCGCCTGATCGACAGCATCGCGATCTTCGGGTCGCTCGAGGAGTGCCGCGAACGGATCGCCGAGTACGTCGCCGCCGGCGTCGACACGACCGCGATCAGCGTGCTCTCGTTCGATCCCGCTGTGTTCGCGCGCGTGATCGAGGGCTTCGCTCCGCGCTGAGCATCCCCGAGCCGCGAAGGCGCGAAGGCACAGCGGTTTCCGTCAGTCCGCGCCGCGGCGCAGCAGTCCGGCGCGATCGTAGATCGCGTCGATGACCGCCATGTTCGCGATGCTGTCGGCGGGATCGGTCGGCGTCTGGTGCCCGTGGCGCACGGCATCGACGAACGCGCGCAGCTGGTGGCTGTAGGTCGCGTGCCCGGGCACCCGCTCACGCCGCGTTCCGGCGGGCGTTCGCACCGTGATGCGATGGGCGAAATGCGGCGCGAACGGGTTGAAGACGCGCAGCTCGCCCCGGTCGCCGCGCACGATTGCCTGCAGCTTGAGGAGCGTCGACGAGAACAGCGAACACGTGATCCGGCCGGTGCACCCGTCCGGAAACTGCAGCTCGGCGACCATGTGCCGGTCGACGTTCGGGCGCGCGAGGCGCGCCGTGGCACGCACCACCGTCGGCTCGGCGCCCGCCAGGAAGCGGACGACGCTCACCGTGTAGCAGCCGACGTCCATCGTCGCGCCGCCGGCGAGGTCGAAGCGATAGCGGATGTCGCTCGGCAGCGGCAGCGGGATGCACATCGTTGCCTCGATGTGACGGATCGTGCCGAGCTCACCGGCATCGAGGAGCGCCCGCAGTCGTCCGGCGAGCGGGTGATACCGCCAGTGGAAGGCTTCGACGAGCCGCCGCCCGCTGGCGCTCGCCGCGTCCGCCATGCGGCGCGCCTCCGCGGCGTTGGCAGCGAGCGGCTTCTCGCAGAGCACGTGCTTGCCCGCCTCGAGGGCGCGGATTGTCCATTCCGCGTGGTGACTGTTCGGCAGCGGGTTGTAGATCGCCTCGATGTCCGGATCGGCGAGCAGTGCCGCATAGCTGTCGTGTACGTGTGCGATGCCGTGCCGGCGGGCGAACGCGCGTGCCCGCTGCGGATCGCGCGCCGCCACCGCGGTGACCGCGACATCGGGCATCGGCCGCGCCGGCCTGATGAGCGCCAGCGGAGTGATGCGTGCGGCGCCGAGGACGCCGATGCGGAGAATGGCCATGGCGGGGCTATAGCACAGGTGGTGGCGAACCGCGTGCGGAGGTGCGGCACATGGGGAGCTGCTGACGCTTTGACCTGCTGGAGTCGGTAGCCATCGACCGGGGAGTGGCTGCTACAGCGCTCCACCTCCGCACCGCAGCACCTCCGCCCGCACGGTTTCCCCTTCCGTGGGCTCGGGTTTCCGCTGGCGGCGCTGCGGGCTATGGTCGCCGGCAATGTCGCGTCTGGACTTCTTTATCCGTCCCGCGGTGCGGGCGATGGCGGGGTACGTGCCCGGTGAGCAGCCGCAGGACGGCGGCTACATCAAGCTGAACACGAACGAGAACCCGTATCCGCCGTCGGCACACGTCCGCGCCGCGATCGGCGCCTGCGCCAGCGACGACGTGCGCCTCTATCCCGATCCACTTGCGAATGCGCTGTGCGACGCGGCGGCGCAGGTGTACGACCTGCCGCGCGACCATCTCATCGCCGGCAACGGGTCGGACGACCTGCTGGCGATGGTCATGCGCGCCTGCATCGATCCCGGCGATCGCGTCGTCTACCCGACCCCGACGTACAGTCTCTACGACACGCTCGCCGAAATCGCCGGTGCCCGGGTCGAGCGGCTGCCGTGGCCGGCGGACTGGTCGCTGCCGCCGGGGCTGGCGGAGGCCGGCGGGCGGGTGACCATCGTCTGCAACCCGAACGCGCCGTCGGGAACCGTGGTGCCGATCGGCGCGCTCGACGAGCTGGCGCGTCGTGTTCCGGGCCTGCTGGTGATCGACGAGGCGTACGTCGACTTCGCGCCGGACCATGCGCTGCGACTGGTCCGCACGCACGACAACGTCCTCGTGCTGCGCACGCTGTCGAAGTCGTATTCGCTCGCCGGCATGCGCGTCGGCCTCGGCTGCGCGCAGCCGGCATTGATCGCCGAGCTGATGAAGGTGAAGGATTCCTACAACCTGAGCCGCGTCAGTATCGCCGCCGGTGCGGCGGCGCTCGCCGACAGCGAGGCGATGCGTGCGCACGTCGCACGCGTCGCCGCCACGCGCACCCGCCTCGAGGAGCGACTGCGGGCGCTCGGCTGGCAGGTGCCACCGAGTGCCGCGAACTTCGTCCTCGCCCGCCGCCCGGGCCACGATCAGCGCGCGACCTACGAGCAGCTCAAGGCGCAACGGATCCTCGTCCGCTACTTCGCCACGCCCGAGCTCCGCGACGCCCTGCGCATCTCGATCGGCACCGACGAGGAGATCGACGCGCTGCTCGATGCGCTCACCGCGCCGGGGTGAGCCCGTCGCGTGACGGGTCAGCCGGCCGGCGGCGTCGCGTCCGCCGCGGCGAAATCCACCGCGCGCTTGTCGATGTCCTTGAACTGGTACTCGCCGAGACGCAGCACGGCGGCGTCGCCGGCCCGCTGGGCCGTGTACTCGGTGGCCGGCGGATTCGACGTATGCATGCCGGCGTGCAACGTGCCGAGCGTGCTGCCGTCCTTCCCCGTGACGGTGATCGTCAGCGCCGGCGGTGCGAGCCCGTAGGTGGCGAGGTCTGAAGGGGCCTCCGCCAGCACTTCGGTACCGGCGAGACGGCTGAGCGCACCGACGAACGCGTCGACCGCGTCCGTGTTCACCGTGCCGTGGAGGCCCCCCACCGTCCAGCCGTTCTCTCCGGCCGTCAGCGTGACCGTCTCTCCGCCGTCGGGGCGGGCGATGGTGATCGAGCCGGCGGTCGCCGGGTCGAAGGCGAGCAGCGTCTTGTCGCGCAGCTCGGCGATCCCCTTGCTCAGATCGGGCGCCACCCACTTGCCGACGACGAACGCCGTCGGCCGGTCGCCGGCCTGCACGTACAGCCCCTGATCCGTTTCCTTGCCGACCCGCAGGCGCACCTCGCGATCCGCGCTGGTGCGCAGCACGATTTCGCGCGCCGGAGTCGCCAGGCCGTAGGTCTCGAGATCGGCGGGGGACGGTTGATCGCTCGCGAAGTCGGTGGCGCGCAGGTTGCGGATCGTCGTGAGCATCGCGCGCACCGCGGCCGGGTCGGCGCGCTGGACCGCCGGTTGCTCGATCATCCACGTGCCGTCCTGCCTGGCGATCTCGACGGTTTCGGTCGGCTCCCGCAGGACGATCGCCGTGATCTCGTCCTCGTTGAACTCGACGACCGTCTTGTCGCGCAGATCCTTCGGCTGCTTGTCGACGCCGGTGCGGAAACCCGAGCCGGTGAGATAGACAGCCGGCCGGTCGGCGCGCTGGACGTAGGTCGCCATGCTTACGGCGGTGTTCTTGCCGACCTTGATCGGCGGCACCTCGGCATCGGTGGCGGTGAGCGTGATGGTCACGAACGGCGACGCGAGCCCGAACGGTGCGAGGTCGGCCGGCGGATCGTCGATCGTCTTCTTCACCTCGGCGTCGGTGATGGCACGCAACAGGTTCGCGACCACGATCTGATCGGCGGCGGCGTCGACCGGGGCGGTGAGCCGCCAGCGTCCGTCGCGCTTCTCGAGCGCGAGCTCGCGGTCGCCGTACGTCAGGCGTACGCCCGTCACCTGGTCGGCGTCGAGCGCCAGCAGCGTCTCGGTCTCGGCCTCCTTCGCGGCGCGCTCGCGCTCGACGAAGTAGAAGTACGCGACCAGGCCGGCGAGGATCAGCGCGAGGACGACAGTGGAACGGAACCGCATGGCGGAGCGGGCGCCGAGGCTACTCGCGGCGCCACCAGGCGACAAGTCCGGCGAGCAGCAGCAGCTCGGGGAGCACCAGGACCGACAGGTAGAAGATTGCGGTGCCCTCGCGTTCGGTGAAGTTCACGCGCGAGGCGCGCAACGCGCGCGGCCGGATCGACAGCAGGTCGGACTGGCCGACGAGCCAGCCGACCGTGTTGAGGAACAGGTCGCGGTTGTAGAACGTGCCTTCGAGATGCTGGTTGTCGGCGAACTCGCTCGAGCCGAACACCGCGATGCGCGCGTCCGTGCCGGTGGCGCCATCGCCGAACTGCGTCAGGTCGAGCTCGGCCGCGACGGCGATCGGCACCGGGCCACGCCGGTCGGTGGGATCGAGCGCCGCCTGCTGCTGCTGGAACAGGCCGGCGAGATCGGTCTCGGCCCAGCTCGACGGGCTCGTCCTGACGAGCTCGGTGACCTTCACGCCCGCCTTGCCGTCGGCGGCGCCGCTGACCGAGCGAGTCATCGGAAACAGCGTGCGGCCGTTGATCGCGCGGGTGATCTCGTGCTCGGGATCGTAGGTCTCGACCAGCGGCGCGAGACCGAGCGCGGGGCCCTGGAAGAGGCGCACGACCTGGTCGACGACGACGTCCTGGCCGAGCTGCACGCCGTACGGCTCGAGGAAGGCGACGAACTCCTGCGCCTGGCGCGGCGGCAGCATGAGCAGCAGCCGCCCGCCGCCGCGGACGTAGGCGTCGAGGAGCGGGAGCTCCTGTGACAGGAACGGCCGCGTCGGGCCGGCGACGATGACCGCCGAGCAGTCCGCCGGCACGGCATCGAGCGTCGCCAGCAGTACCGGCTTCACCGTATACGTCTCGTTCTCCAGCGCCTGCTTGAGCAGCGCGAAGCCGCGCGCGTTCTCGCGATCGTCGAGACCCGGCTCGCCGTGGCCCTCGACGACGCAGATCGTCTGCGAACCGGTGCGCGTCAGCTTGATCAGCGCGTTGGTCAGATTCTCCTCGCTCGGCTCGGTCACCTGGCTCGAGGCTTCGCCGTACTGCAGCCGGACGGTGTTGTAGGCCTTGATGCCGTAGCGCTCGGCGAGCTCGGGCTCGCGATCGGGGTCGACGAGGCGATAGCGGACCTGGCTCGACGCCTCGCGGTAGTTCTTGAGGAGATCGTCGAGCTCGGGGTTCGCGCCGCCCTCGACGAACGCCTCCATGCGCAGATCCTGCGTCAGCCCCTGCAGGACCTGGGCGGACTGCGGTGACAGGCTGAAGACCCGCTCGCTGGTGAGGTCGAACCGCGCGTTGTGGCGATACGCGAGCACGTTCAGCACGCCGAGAATGGCGATGAACAGCAGCGAGGCGACGATCGTGTTCGTGCCGTAGCGGGTCGAGCGCTCGCCGAGGAAGGTGCGCAGGTTGTCGACGCCGGTGCTGAAGTAGGCGATCAGCGCCAGCACGCCGGCGATGGCGTGCACGGCGACATAGATGACGTCGAAGACGGTCGCGAGCCGCGTCAATGCCAGCGCGACGCCGGCAAAAAGCAGCAGGATGATGCCGATCAGGCCGAGAAGGCCGCCACTGCGCCGCACGAGCCTACCTCCAGCGCAGCGACTCGACCGAGCGCTGGGTGAGGAAGAGGGCGAGGATGATCACGCTTGCGAAGTACGTCAGGTCGCGCGTGTCGATGACGCCCTTCACCATTTCCGCGAAATGCTCGGTGAGGGAGAGATAGCGCAGGACCGCCCCCATCGTCTCGCCGGCGGTGTCGGCAGGCCACGAGATGACGTAGAGCAGCAGCAGCGCCACCAGGCAGCTCACCGCGGCGATGATCTGGTTCTCGGTAAATGACGAGGTCAGCAGGCCGACCGCAACGAACGCGGTGGCGAGCAGCAGCAGGCCGAGATAGCCGCTCAGGATGACGCCGGCTTCCGGATTGCCGTACAGGACGAGGATCAGCGGGTAGATGCCGGTCAGAAGCACCATGAGGAACACGAAGCCGAACGCGCCGAGGAATTTGCCGAGCACGATCTCGGTGATCGACAGCGGCGAGGTCATCAGCAGCTCGTACGTGCCGCTGCGCTTCTCCTCGGCGAAGCTGCGCATCGTGATGACCGGCACGAGGATGACGAGGATCACCGACAGGTTGTGCAGCAGCGGCGCGATCACGAACTCGTTCAGGTTGAGGCGCGTCATCGCCTCCGGATTGCGGAAGCTCAGGTAGAGATTGAGCAGGAAATTGAAGCGCGCGAGCAGGTTGAAGAAGAACCACCCGCCGAGCAGGAGAAACCCGGTCAGGACGACGTAGGCGATCGGCGAGGTGAACTGCGAGCGGAAATCCTTCGCCGCGATGGCGAGCACGTTCCTCACGCGACCGCCTCCTCGCCGCGGCCGCGGCTGATGTAGCGCATGAAGACTTCCTCGAGCGGCGCGCCCTGGGTGAGGTGCTCGATCTGATCCTCGACGACGACGCGGCCCTCGTTGATGATCACGACCTTCTGACAGATCTGCACGACTTCCTGCAGGATGTGGGTCGACAGGATGACCGTGCGTTCGCCGGCGAGCTCGCGCACCAGCGACCGGATCTCCCGGATCTGGCGCGGATCGAGCCCGATCGTCGGCTCGTCGAGCACGAGCACGCGCGGCTCGTGGACGATCGCCTGGGCGAGCCCGACGCGCTGGCGATAGCCTTTCGACAGATGCCCGAGCACGCGGCGGTGCACCTCGGTGAGGCCGCAGCGCTGCAGCGCACGCTCGACGGCGTCGGACAGCGCGGCGCGCGGAATGCCCTTGATGCGCCCGACGAACTCCAGGTAGGCGGTGACCGTCATGTCCTGGTAGAGCGGCGGGTTCTCCGGCAGGTAGCCGATCCGCTTCCGTACCTCGTGCGAGTCGTGGAAGATGTCGAACCCCTCCACGGTCACGGTGCCGCTCGTCGCCGGCAAAAAGCCGGTGATGATGCGCATCGTGGTCGTCTTGCCGGCCCCGTTGGGGCCGAGGAAGCCGACCACCTCGCCCTTGCTGGCGGTGAAGGAGACGTGTTCGACGGCGACGAGATCGCCGTAGCGTTTCGTGAGATCGCGAACTTCGATCATCGGCGAGCCAGGTGAGCGACGGTCATCGTAGACGACGAAGCAGTGGGGGAATTCAGTTCGCCCCGCGCGGGCGCGGCCGCATTTAGTGTTGTGCTCCAGGCATGTCAAGACACGCGGGTGCGAATTGCCGCCGCGCAGGGGGTCTGGTAGCGTCGTCAGCCGCCCTATGTCCGGCACTCGCCCGCGCCTCGTGCTGGTGGACGGCAGCAGCTACGTCTACCGTGCCTTCCACGCCCTGCCGCCGCTCACCGGTCCGCACGGCCTGCCGACGCACGCGGTGTACGGCTTCACCACCATGCTGCTGAAGCTGCTCACCGAGGCGCGTCCGGACTACGTCGTCGTCGTCTTCGATGCCGGGCGCCGGACGTTCCGCGACGAGCTGTATGCGCAGTACAAGGCACACCGGCCCGAGATGCCGAACGAGCTCGCCGCGCAGTTCCCGTACATACAGCGCGTCCTCGAGGCGCTGCGGATACCGGTGCTGCGCGTCGAGGGCGTCGAGGCCGATGATGTGATCGCCTCGCTGCTCGAGCGCTGCGCGGGGCCGGAGCTCGACTGCGTCGTCGTCACCGGCGACAAGGACCTCATGCAGCTCGTCCGTCCCGGCGTGCGGCTGTGGGACACGATGCGCGACAAGTGGACCGACGTCGCCGCGGTCGAGGCGCGCTACGGCGTGCCGCCCGAGCGCATGGCCGACGTGCTGGCGCTGATGGGCGACCCGATCGACAACGTGCCGGGCGTCAGCGGGATTGGCGAAAAGACCGCGGTGGCGCTCGTGCAGGCGCTCGGCTCGGTCGAGGACGTCCTCGCCCAGCCGGATGCGGTGGCGCGCCTGCCGCTGCGCGGGGCGAAGAAGGTCGCCGAGCGGCTGGCGGCGGAGGCGGACACCGCGCGGCTGAGCAAGGCGCTGGTGCTCATCCGCCGCGACGTACCGATCACCTGCGCGCTCGAGGACCTGGCGGTCCAGCCGGTCGATCAAGCCGCGGTGCGCGCGCTGTTCACCGAGCTCGGCTTCCAGTCACTGCTGCGCCAGCTCACCGACGAGGCGCCGCCGCTCGCCATCGAGCCGGTCACCGCGACCGACCCGAAGCAGGTGGCGGCGTGTTTTGCCCGGGCCCGCGCGGGCGGCTGGCTGGCACTCGCAACCGTGCCGGCCGCCGGGCCGCCCGCGACCACGCCGGCCGAGCAGCTGCTGCTCGTCGCCGGCGACGAGCCGCCGCTGCAGGTGGCACTCGATCGCGTGGCGCTCCGCGACGCGGCGCGCGCCGGTCTGGCCGACCCGACGCTCGAGGTCGTGGCGCACGACCTCAAGCGCGATCTGCTGGCGCTCGACGCCGCCGCGCTGCCGCTTGCGGCGCGCGGCTTCGACGTCGCGATCGCCGCCGCGCTCGTCGATGTCACCGCCGGCACGACGCTCGAGCGCCTCGGTGCCGACCTGCTCGGTATCAAGGTGCCGCCCTACCGCGACGGCGCTCCCGGGGCGGCGGCGGGCGTCACCCTGCTGCAGCCGCTCGCCGCGCAGCTGCGTGAGCGGATGCGCATCGACGCACTGGCCGAGCTGTTCGACACGGTCGAGATGCCCCTGGTGCGCGTGCTGACGCGCATCGAGCAGCGCGGCATGCTGGTCGATGTCGCCGCGCTGCAGCGGCTCAGCGCGTCGTTCGGGGCGCGCATCGATGCCGCACTGCGCGACATCCACGCCATGGCCGGCGAGGAGTTCAACGTGCACTCGCCTCCGCAGCTGCGTGCCGTGCTCTTCGAGCGGCTGAAGTTGCCGACGCGTGGCGTGAAGCGCGGCAAGACCGGTCTGTCCACCGACGTCGACGTGCTGACCCGCCTCGCGGCGGAACACCCGCTGCCGGCGCGCATCCTCGAGTACCGCGCGCTCGCCAAGCTCAAATCGACGTACGTCGACGCGCTCCCGCTGGCGGTCAACCCGATCACCGGGCGCCTGCACACGAGCCTCAACCAGACCGGCGCGGCGACGGGGCGGCTGAGCTCGAGCGAGCCGAACCTGCAGAACATCCCGGTGCGCGGCGAGGAGGGGCGCCGCATCCGCGAGGCGTTCATCGCCGAGCCGGGCAAGGTGCTGATCGCCGCCGACTACTCGCAGATCGAGCTGCGCGTGCTCGCCCACCTGTCGCGCGAGCCGGCGCTGATCGAGGCGTTCGTCAGCGAGCAGGACATTCATACCCGCACCGCCGCCGAGGTGTTCAACGTCCTGCCCGGCCTCGTCAGCGCCGATCAGCGGCGCGCCGCCAAGGTCATCAACTTCGGTATCCTCTACGGCATGGGCCCGCAGCGGCTCGCCAACGAGCTCGGCATCCCGATCCCCGAAGCCCAGGAGTACATCGCGCGCTATTTCGCACGCTACCCGAGCGTGCGCGGGTTCATGGAGGGCATCGTCGCCGAGGCCCGTGAGCGCGGCTTCGTCACCACGCTGCTCGGGCGCCGCCGTGCCGTGCCGGAGCTGCGCAGCCGTGAGCGGGGCGTCGCCCAGGCCGCCGCCCGCGTCGCCGCGAACACGCCGATCCAGGGCTCGGCCGCCGACCTGATCAAGCTCGCGATGGTTGGGGTCGACCGTCGCCTGAGCGAGGCGGGCGTCGATGGCGGGATGATCCTGCAGGTGCACGATGAGCTGCTGCTCGAGGTCGCCGAGGCGGATCGCGAGCGCGCCTGCGCCATGGTGCGCGAGGAGATGGAGGGGGTCGCCCGGCTCGCCGTGCCACTCAAGGTCGAGCTCGGCATCGGGTACACATGGGCGGAGGCACATTAACATGCGCGGCGGTCTGAATACCGGCCACGGTGCGCCGTCTATGGCGCTGGGTTCTCCCAGTGGCGCGTAGCGATCGCGAACTCGTTCGCGACAGCCGGCTGGGTGACAAGGAGGCCTTCCGCGAGCTCGTAGAACGATACCAGCGCAAGATCCTGGCGGTCGCCGTCGGCATGGTGCACAACCGCGACGATGCCCTCGAGCTGACGCAGGAAACGTTTGTCAAAGCGTACGAAAACCTAGATCGTTTCAAGGGCGAGTCGAGCTTCTATACATGGCTGTACCGCATCGTCGTGAACCTGGGGATCGATTTCCGTCGTCGCGGTCGGCGGCAGGGCACTGTGGCGCTCGCCGACCGGCCGGGAGGCGGCGAGGACATCGAGGCGACGCTGCCCGAGCAGCGGCTGGCCGATCCCTACCAGCAGACGCGATCGCGACAGATCGGGGAACGCATGCAGCAGGCCATCAACGAGTTGACCCCCGATCACAAAGCGGTCATACTCCTGCGCGAAGTCGAAGGGCTCTCCTACGAAGACATCAGCCGAGTCATGCAGTGCTCAAAAGGCACCGTCATGAGCCGACTGCATTACGCGCGCAAGAAGCTGCAGGACAAGCTGAAGGACCTGCTGTGAGGCGCGCTGCCAGGGGAGCCGGCAGGATGCCGGATCGACTGTGGACACCGGCATGACCTGTCGCGACACGCGACCCCTGCTGCCGTTGTTTTTCGACGGCGAGCTGGAAGCGCGCCAGATGCGCGCCGTCGCCCTGCACAG
Organism: uncultured bacterium; assembly: GCA_965651925.1. Lineage (GTDB taxonomy): Bacteria > Desulfobacterota > Binatia > HRBIN30 > CADEER01 > CBFGUK01. The sequence goes on from CBFGUK010000005.1 coordinate 44,561, forward strand.
TACGCGATGTGCGGAGTGCGAGCACGAGCTGCGCGCGCTCGAGCACCTGCAGGAGGCGCTGAATACGCACGTCGCGTCGCTGGTCGACTCGATCGATCTCGACCGCGTCTGGGCCGGCGTGGCGCCGCGGCTGCCCGGTCGCGCCCCCTCGCTCGCCGAGCGCTGGCGCGCGTGGTGGGAGGAGCATCGCAGCAGCTGGGGCGTCCGCGGCCCGGCGCTGGCGACGCTCGGGGCCGCCATCGCCCTCGCGCTGGTGCTCGTGCCGCGCGGGCCGGACGCGTCCTCGACGGCCGCCGGTCCGCTCGCCGATGTCGCCAAGATCGACAACTCGGCGAAGCTCGATTCCATGCACAGCAGCGTCGATTCCGTGGCGGTGGTGACCGACGCGGAAACCAACACCACGCTGCTGTGGATCATGGACGACACGGCAGGTGCCTTCGAGCACGTCGCCGACGACCTGGAGGCCTACGAGTGATCGGCCGGCTGGTCGTCGCCGTTGCTGGTTGTATCGCCTATGCGGCGACGGCACAGGCCGATGCGATGCGCGTTCCCGATGAGGGCGTCGAGGTGCGCATCGATACGGTGCTGGCCAGCAATTCCGGCACGGTTTTCGATTCCGCGCTGAAGCCGCTCAAACAGCCATTCCGCGGGCTGTTTCCGTACTCGTCGTACCGCCTCATCCAGGGCGAGCGGCGTCTGGTCGGCTGGAAGCGCGAGGAGCAGTTCCTGCTGCCGGGGCAGCGCTATCTGATCGTCATGCCGCGCGGCATCCAGGGCGATCGCGTGTCGCTGAGCGTCATGCTGATCCAGGGCACGCGGCCGCTGGTCAATACCGTGCTGTCGCTCAAGAACGACGGCACGTTCCTCGTCGGCGGTCCGAGCTACGGCGACGGCGTGCTGATCATTGCGATCGGCGCGCGCACCACGGCGCCGACGACGCCGAGCCTGCCGCTGCGACCGGTCGCCGGGCAGACCGACCGCTGATCCGGCGCCGCGTGCGCGGCGCACACCCGGTATCCAGACCGCTGCTCGATGCGGCGCACCGGGGGGCGGTTGCCTCGTTCAGGCCGACTCGCCGTCGGGCGACTCCTCCAGCACCGTCACGGCGACGTCGGGGATCGACGGCAGGCGCACTCCGGCCGAGCGCGACAGGAGGCGAGAGAGCCAGGAGCGCTTCTCGACCACCAGGATCGCACTCGCAATGTCGTGCGCCCGTACGACCCGGGCGCAGACGACATCGGGATCGCCTTCTTCGATCAGCGGCGTGAACGGCACGCCGCGCGCCGCCGCCTGTGTGCCGACCGCCGCGAGGATCGCCTCCGCCTGGCTGCGCTGTTCGCGCGTCAATACCTCGACGACGCGGTCGCTCACGTGCTCGCCCATGAACGCGCTGTCGAGGGACGCCGCGACGCGCGCCGTCTCCGCCGGATCGAGCAGCACCAGGCCGACGAGCGTGGCGCCGGTGCGCGCGGCGCGCTCCAGCGCCTCATCGCGCGCCAGACGCGGCTCGATGCCGGGCGGAATGATCAGCAGCACGTTCCCCATCGGACCGCCCTCCCTAGAGGCGCACGCCGATTACCGGCCAGAACCAGAACGCCATCAGGTTGAACACCACGAACGCGATCAGGTTCAGCAGCAGCCCGGGCCATGCCATGTCGCTCAGGCGCAGATAGCCGGAGGAGAACGCGATCGCGTTTGCCGGCGTGCCGATCGGCAGCATGAACGCCATGCCCGCCGGCACGGCGACGAGCGGCGCCGCGGCCCGGACGTCGAGACCGAACTGCTGCAACACCGCGATGGCCATCGGCATGGTGATCGCGACTGCCGCGGAGTTGCTCATCACCTCGGTGAGCACCACGGTCGCGAACGCGATCATGATCACGACCGTCACCGGGCCGCCCGCCCACTGCGAGATGCTGTTGTCCGCCACCCAGGCGGCCGCCCCGGTGCTGTTCAGCGCCGAGCCGAGACAGATCGCGCCACCGTACATCAGGATCAGCCCCCAGTTGACGTAGCGCTCGACATCCCGCCACTGCACGACGCCGAAGGCGAACAGCGCGACGACCGCGGCGAGCGCGATGTTCGCCAGCCCGAACTCCTCGCCGAGCACGATCCACGCGAGCACGGTCACCACCATCGCGGTCGCGATCTGCAGCTCCTGCAGCGTCATCCGGCCGGTGCGCTGCAGCCGCTCCTCGACCGCGCGCGCCGCGGCCGCCGTGTCGTGCAGATCGATCGGGAAGAAGGTCCGCAGCACGGTCCAGCCGACCGCGAACAGCACGAGCGCGAGGGGCACGTTCATCGCCGCCCATTCGGCGAACGAGTAGGACTCGCCGGTGACCTCCTTGAGAATGCCGATGGCCAGCGGCGCGCGCGCGCCGCCGAGCATCGTCGCGACACCGCCGATCGTCGTGCCCCACGCCATCGCGAGGAAGAGCCCCTTGGCGTAGGTGCTGCGCCCGGGCGGCAGCCGCAGGGCGGCGACGATCTCGACGATGATCGGGAAGGTCATCGCCGCGACCGCATGCTCGGACATGAAGAAGGACATCACCCCGTTGAGCAGGAAGACGCCGCCGAGCAGGGTCGATGGCCGGTGCCCGAAGCGCCGCAGGATGGTCAGCGCGAGCCGTGCCGACAGGCCGGATTTCATCATCGCCGCCGCGAGGATGAACGCGCCGAGGATGAAGAACACCGCCTCGTTGCCGAAGTTCGCGTACGCCTGCTTCGCGGTCATCGCGCCGGTGAGCGGCAGCAGGATGATCGCGAGCAGGCCGGTGATCATGATCGGCAGGAGCTCGAAGACCCAGTAGAAGATGCACAGCCCGAACACGGCGAGCGCGTTCTGCGCCGCGGTATCGAGCCCGTCCGGCTGCGGCAGCGAGCGGATCAGGGAGAACACGCCGAGGCCGGCGAGCAGCATGACCAGCCGCCGGCTGCGCGCGAGGACGATGATCCACAGGGGCCGGGTGTCGATCTCGACGCGCGGGGCCGCGGGCATTGGGCGTGTGAGCTAGCAGGAAAGGACCGGGGCGGGAAACGGAACCGCCGCGTGTGGCGGATGCCTCGTGGACTCGGAACGGATGCGATCGTGGCGAGTCGCGTCAGCCGCGGATGCCGCGACGCTCACAGGTGCGACGAATCGAACGAGTCACTGACCTGGCGCACGCGCAGCCGGCGGCGCAATCGCGACAGATTGCGCGCCGCGAGCGCGCCGAGCCGCGAGCGATAGAACTGGCCCATGCCGATCGACGCCCGCGCGTCGTCGCCGGCGAAGAAGCGCGCCTCGATCGGCGTCACGGCGAAGCTCAGGTCGCGCACCCAGTGCATGTTGATGCGGGCATCGCGCACGGCACGGAACAGATGCGCGAAGATCGGCGCGACGGCCGCGGCATCCGGCAGCGGATGGTCGCGCAGGCGGGTGTCGACGAGCGGGCGGAACAGCGACAGCACCGGCAGCACGCCGAGACCGACGAGCGTGTCGATGCCGGCGATCGTCGATTCCGGCGCCTCGAGGCCGACGATCAGATCGCTCCACACCGTGCCGCTCGGGAACACCGTCGCGGCATGCGCGAGCGCCTCGTAGTACCGGTCGCGGCCGACCTCCCGTACCCGACCCGGGCACAGCTCGGCGAGCCGCTGCGGATCGTGGATCTCGACCGCGTAGCTGAGCGCGTCGACGCCCATGGCGTACGTGCGGTCGATCCAGAAGTCGTCGCGCGGCGGCTGCAGCTGCACGGCGACGAGCGTGTCGAAGTGGCGCTTGATGGCGCGGACGTACGGCTCGAGGAACTCGACGCCGGCATCGTCGCCGGCATGCTGGCCGATGTGGAGATAGACGAATTCGACCGCGCCCTCGGCGAACGCCGCGCGCACGGTGTCGACCACGTCGGCCACCGCCAGCGGCTCGACCCGATCGGGGGCGCGCGACGGCAGGTCGCAGAAGTCGCACGCGAGCCCGCGCGGTACGAACGCACAGCCGGCCGCCGGATTGATCGCCAGATAGCCGCCGTACGCGGAGCCGACGCGCCACATCGGCAGACCCGAGCGGGTCGTCTGGCGGTAGAAGCGCGGCGGCGGCACGATGCGCACCTCGCAGCGCTGCGCCTCGCTGGCGAGCACGAAGGTCGCGCCCTCGGCGCGCAGCTCGTACGGCGAGGCGTCGGTGAAGGCCTGGCCCGCCGGCACGCTGACCCAGACGTCCTCGGGCAGCACGATCTCGAGATTGTGTGCCGTGTAGTCCTGGTCGACGGTCAGGGCAGCGATGTCCGGATGATCGCAGACCCCGGCGCCGAGGCGCGCGCCGCGGATCGCGAGGTCGAACTTGAGGAATCCCGGATTGGGGGTCATGCGGCGGGCGGTCCCGGATTGCAGAGCGGGCACGCCGGCCGCGACGGCGCCATGACCGGCGTCAGCGCCGCGGTCGCGGCATCGAAGCCGAACGTCATCGGGCGTCGCGCGCCGGGCCGATCGAGCGCGATGCCGACCGCCGCGAACGCCAGCAACGAGCCGAGCACGGTCGCGCTGAGGACCGCAAACGCCTCGTCGCCGCGATCCGGAGTCGCGGGACGGGACACCGACGCACAGAGCGCGCAGGGACCGGTGCCGTCGTCGACGTGCAGCCAGCCGCCCGTCGCCGTGACGGCAGCGGCGACCAGCGGCACGCGGGCGGCTCGCATGCTGGCGGCGAGCGTCTCGAGTGCGGCCGGGTCGAGCCCGGCGGCGAGTGCCGCGGCGATCGAGGCCGCCGCAGCGCCCGCCGGTACCGCATCCACCGGTTGCAGGTCGATCGTCGAGTTCAGGGCGCGCAGCGAGGCAACGAGCGCGCCGGCATCGGTTGCCAGCCGGAGGTGGCCGATGCCGCATCCGGCGAGCGCGCGGCCGGTCACCTGCGCCAGCGTGCCGGCGCCGGCGAGCACGACCGTCGCCTCCGCGAGTCGCTCCTGACCGGTGCCGCCGATCTCGGGCAGGATGATCTGGCGGCTGTACCGCTCGATCTGCGCGTCGGTGAGCGCCATGCGCGTCGTCAGCCGCGTGGATGCCGCTGCTGCCACTCGCGCCACCCGGCCCAGAGATTCGTGCTCAGGTAGCGGTCGCCGAAATCGGGGAAGATCATCACCACCACGCCCGTCGCGAGGTCGCGCGCCACCCGACGCGCCGCGTACAGCGCCGCTCCCGAGGACTGGCCGACGATCAGGCCGAAGCGCGCCCCGAGCTCGTAGACGAGATCGTACGCGACGTCGGTAGGGACCGGGATTTTCGCGTCGAGCTCTTCCTCCTTGTAGATGCCGGGCACGATCGAGCTCGCCATGTGCTTGAGCCCCTCGAGCCCGTGCAGCGCATCGTCCGGTTCGGCGGCGATCACCTGCACGCGCGGATTGCGCTGCTTGAGATAGCGGCCGGTGCCCATGATCGTGCCGCCGGTGCCGATGCCGGCGACGAAGTGCGTGACGCGGCCGCCGGTCGCCTCCCAGATTTCGGGTCCGGTACTCTCGAAGTGCGCCTGCGGATTCAGCGGGTTGAAGTACTGATCGGGCTTGAAGTAGCGCTCCGGCTGCTCGGCGAGCAGCGTGCGGCACAGGAGAATCGCGCCGTCGGAGCCTTCGAGGCCGCTGCTGTAGACGATCTCGGCGCCGAACGCGCTGATGATCCGCTTGCGCTCCTCGCTGACGTTCGCCGGCATCACCAGCGTCACCGGATAGCCGAGCGCCGCGCCGATCATCGCCAGCGCAATGCCGGTGTTGCCCGAGGTCGAATCGATGATCGTCTTCCCGGGCCGCAGTGCGCCGGTGGCGAGGCCGTGGCGCACCATCCACAGCGCCGCGCGATCCTTCACCGAGCCGCCGGGATTGAATCCTTCGAGCTTCGCGTACAGCCGCACGCTCGACGCGAGATCGGGCGCGATCGCCGAGATGTCGAGCAGCGGCGTGCGGCCGACCAGGTCGAGAATCGACCGGGCGCGGCCGCCGGGGTCGGCGGGCGACACCGTCGCGGTGGCGCCGGGAACGGGCATGGACCGCTCAGCCGCCCGCAATCGCCGGGACGATCGACAGCTCGTCGCCGTCCTTGACCGCGGTCTCGAGGTTGCTGAGAAAGCGGATGTCGTCGCCGTTCAGGTAGATGTTGACGAAGCGGCGCACGCGGCCCTCGTCGTCGCAGAGCCGTTCCTTGATGCCGGCAAACTGGCGCTCGAGGTCGTCGACGACGGCGGCCACGGTGGAGCCGGCGGCGCCGACCTCCTCGGCACCGCCGGTGAAGCGACGCAGCGGCGTCGGGATGCGAACTTTTGCGGGCATGCTGACTGTCCTCCCCTCGGTGGAACTGCTCACTCGGCCGCGGCGGCGCGGCGCGCCGCCGGAACGAGCGAGTCGTAAAGCCTGTCGAAATCCTGCAGCCGCGCGTCGATGACCGTCGGCTGCGCGACGCTCGCGCGCACCGCCTCGAGTGTCTTGTAGCCGTTGCCGGTGATGCAGATGACGATCGATTCGTCGCGCGGAATGCGGCCCTGATCAATCAGTTTTTTCGTCACGGCGACGGTGGTGCCGCCGGCCGGCTCGGTGAAAATGCCCTCGGTGCGCGCCAGCAGGTGGAGCGCCTCGACGATCTCGGCGTCGCTGGCCGCCTCGCCCCAGCCGCCGCTGCCCCGCACGGTACGCAGCACGTCGTAGCCGTCGGCGGGGTTGCCAATCGCGATCGAGCTCGCGATCGTGTCGGGCTTCACCGGCTCGATGACGTCGGTGCCGCGATGCAGCGCCTGTACGACCGGCGCGCAGCCCGCTGCCTGCGCCGTGTGGATCGCCGGCGACGGCGCGTCGAGCAGGCCGACGAGGCGCAGCTCGTCGAATGCCCGGGCGATCTTCGGCAGGAGCGTGCCGCCGGCGGTGGGCACGACGATGTGCCGCGGCGGCGTCCAGCCGAGCTGCTCGGCGATCTCGAAGCCGCAGGTCTTCGCACCTTCGGTGTAGTACGGGCGCAGATTGATGTTGACGAACGCCCAGCGGTACTTGTCCGCGATCTCGCTGCACAGGCGGTTGACGTCGTCGTAGTTGCCGCGCACCGCCACGGTGTGCGGCCCGTAGATGGCCGAGCCGAGGATCTTTCCCTGCTCGAGGTCGTCGGGGATGAAGATGACGCAGGGGAGCCCGGCTCGCGCCGCGTGCGCCGAGACGCTGTTGGCGAGGTTGCCGGTGGAGGCGCACGACACGGTGGTGAAGTCGAGCTCCATCGCGGCGGAGATGGCGACCGAGACGACGCGGTCCTTGTACGAGAACGTCGGGTGGTTGACCGAGTCGTCCTTGACCCAGACCTCGCGCGCTCCCAGCGCCGCGGCGAGCCGCTCGGCTCTCACCAGCGGCGTGCAGCCCGAGTGCGGACCGACGCGCGGTTCGCGCGTCACGGGCAGCAGCTCGCGATAGCGCCAGAGATTGCGCGGCCGGGCGGCGATCGCCGCGCGCGTCAGCGCGCGCGCGATCGCCGGGTAATCATAGACCACCTCCAGCGGTCCGAAGCACTGTTCGCAGACGTGCAGCGGCTCGCGCGCGTATTCGGCACCGCACTCGCGGCAGCGCAGCCCCTCGACGTGGCCCATCAACTGTCCCCTCTATCGCGCTGGTCCCGCGGCATCCAGCCGCCCGGCGGCCGGGCGGCCGGCGCACGCCGGGCAGCGCGGATTGCGCGCCAGGCGCACCTGGCGCCAGCGGCCGGAGAGCAGATCGACGGTCAGCAGGCGATCGGTCAGCGGGCGGCCGCGACCGGTGAGCTGCTTGATGGCTTCGCCGGCCTGCACCGCACCGATGACGCCGGCAATGGCACCGATGACCCCGGCGGTCTGGCACGTCGGGAGGCCATCGGCGGGCGGCGCCTCGGGAAACAGGCAGCGATAGCAGGCGCTGGTGCCCGGGACGACGGTCAGCGTCTGGCCGAGGAAACCGAGGATGCCGGCATGCGAGTACGGCCGCCCGAACGCCACCGCGCCGTCGTTGATCAGGAACTTGGTCGCCACGTCGTCGGTGGCGTCGATGACGAAGTCGCTGGTGAACACGTCCGCCAGGTTGGCAGCGGTGAGGCGTTCCACCCGCGCGATGAGCTCCAGACCGGGGTGCGCGTCACGCAGCGCGGAGGCCGCGGCGAGCACCTTCGGCAGGCCGAGGTCGTCCTCGCGGTAGAGCGGCTGCCGTGGCAGGTTCGAGAGCTCGACGACATCGGAGTCGAGCAGGATCAGCGTGCCGACGCCGGCGGCGGCGAGCACCGGCGCGGCGGCACAGCCCAGCGCACCCATGCCGATCACCGCGATGCGCGCGTCCGCCAGGTCGCGCCCGGCGGCGTTCCGTTTCCCATCGGCAGCCATGCTCGCTCGCGTCAGACAAAAAAGCCCCGCCCGGGAGGGCGGGGCCAAGAACGGCACGTTCTCGCCTTATCTCCCCGGGCCTGTTCCCGGCTGGATTTAGCACCGGCGCCCCGGCGGACCCGGAAACCGGTTGCTGTGGCGTCACAGGGCCAGTCCCTCAGCCACTCTGGATAAGGATGTTGGTCGTCAGTCTGCGGACGGGTGGAACGCTACGCCAGCGTCAGCGCGCGAGTCAACCGACGCCTTGCCACGAGCGTCAATAGCGCGCGCCACCGGCCCCGTACGGGCCGGTGCGGCCGAACGGACCCGCGCCGCCGGGCAGTCCGAGCCCGCCGCCGGCCGGCGTCGTGCCGCGTCGCTGAGTCTGCGGCAGCTGGCGCGGCGGGATCTGGGCCACGGCGATGTCACGCGTCCGACCGGTGGTGCTGCGCAGCAGGACGAGCGGATCCCCCGACGGCGCTGGGTGCTCCTTCGTCAGGCGATCGAGTGCCTCCTCGGCCTCGCGTGCCGCTTCATGCGTCGGGTGATGGTAGGTCACGGCCGTGTAGGCGAGCACGGCCGTATCGTAGTTCTCCTGACGCTCGTAGATGCCGGCGAGGCGGAGCAGCGCCTCGCCGGAGACGTCGGTTTCCGGGAAGCGGTTGACGAGGTCGAGATAGCGGATCGCGGCGGCTTCGAGCTTGCCGTGCCGCTCGTAGTAGCGACCGACGTCGAGCTCGTGCGTCGCCAGGGTCTCACGAGTGCGCGCCAGGCGATCGCGTGCCAGCACCGCATACGGGCTGGTCGGGAACTGCTGAATCACCGCCTGGTAGTAGGCGTGCGCATTCTGCGACGCGCTCTGGTCGCGGTCCGACGGCCGCATCTGCTGCTCGGCGCACTGGCCGAGCAGATAGCCAACCATCGGCAGGGACGGGCTGGTCGGATGCCGGCGCTGGAAGTCTGTGAACGACGCCGTCGCTTCCGGGCAGAGATTGTTCATGTACTGGGCGACGCCGATGTGCAGTTCCGCCTGCTCGCTCTGCTCGCTGAACGGATACTCGTCGAGCAAGGCGCGGTACGTCTCCACCGCCTGCGTGTAGGCGCCGAGGCGCATGTGCTCGGTGGCGAGCGCATGGTACTCGCCGGCGGCCACCGGCTGCTTCGGTCCGCAGCCGCTGGTGACGAGACCGAGGACGAGCGGCGCGCCGAGCAGCAGCGCGCGAAGTGCAGCAGGATGCATGCGCCGACTATGCAGGACGCGGCCCGCGGTCGCAAAGCCCACCGGCGCGCACCGCGGCCGACGCTCGCCTGCGGGCGGCGCGCGGCGACGCCATTGCGCCGGCGCACCGCCTTTTGGTAGCCGGGCGCGGAACCCCGCATGGCCGGCCTCTCGCTTCCCGTCTCGCGCGCGGCGCTGCTGCTCGTCGAGCTGCAGAACGACATCGTGCACGCATCAAACATCGGCGGGCCGGGATTCCGTGGCGTGCTCGCCGAACAGGTCCGCACCCGCGGCGTGCTCGAGCGGGCGGCCGCCCTGGCGGCGGCGGCGCGCGCCGCGCGGGTGCCGGTGGGCTACATCAACTACGCGCGCAAGCCGGACTTCCCGCGGCCGCGCACGCTCCTGCACCGGCGTACCGGCACGACGCCGACGCTGATCGAGGGCACCTGGGGGGCGGAGACGCACGAGGCGGTGGCGCCGACGGCGGCCGATTTCGTCTTCACGCGCTGCATCGGCATCGACGGCTCGTACGGCACACAGCTCTACCCGGTGCTGCGCATGCTCGGACGCGATGTGCTGCTCGTCGGCGGCGTGTCGACGACCCTCGCCGTCGAGGGACTGGTGCGTGCGTCGGTCAACCGCGGGTTCGAGCTGTTCGTCATCGAGGACTGCTGCGCCGGCGCGCCACCTGCGTGGCACGAGTTCTCGATCACCAACGTCCTGCCGCTGCTGGCGACGGTCACCTCGACCGAGGCCGTGCTCGCGGCGCTGCGGGAGGCCGCGTGAGTGCCGCGCTGGCCGGGCGGCGCGTCCTGGTCACCGGGGCGTCGAGCGGCATCGGCCGCGCGCTCGTCGACCTGCTCGTGGCGCGCGGCGCGACGGTGATCGCCGCGGCGCGCCGGGCGGAGGCGCTCGCCGCGCTCGCCGACACGCTCGGCCCCGCCGTCGTGCCGGTGCCCGCCGATGTCGCCGATGGGCTTGAGGTCGCCCGGCTCGCCGCCGCGGCCGCGCCGCTCGATGCGCTCGTCAACAACGCCGGCATCGGCTACGTGGCGCCGTTCGTCGGTTCCGATCCGGCGACCTGGCAGGCGACGCTCGACACGAACCTCGTCGGCGCGCTGCGGCTGATGCACGCCGTGCTGCCCGGCATGCTCGCCGCCGGCCGCGGCGTGGTGATCAACGTCGGCTCGGCAAGCGCCTCGGGGTGGCCGTATCTCGCGCTCTACGCCGGCTCGAAGGCGGCGCTGCAGGCCGTCAGTATCGCGATCGATCGCGAGATCGCCGGCCAGGGCGTGCGCGTGCGGCATGTGGAGATCGGTCCGACGGTCGGCACGGACTTCGGGATGCGGTCCGATCCCGCCCATCTGCCGGTTGCGGCGCGTGTCTGGACGGCGCTCGACATTCCGTGGAACGTCGGGACGGGCATGCCGGCCGACGCTGCCGGAGTGATTCTCGACGCGCTCATGGCGGAATTGTGCTGACCGCGCGGCGCGTCCTGATGGCGGCGCTGCTCGTCGTGCTCGTCGCCGGCCTGGCGGCGTATCCGATCATGCGTGCCGCCGGCCACTACCTCGTCGAGGTCGACCCGCTCGAGCCCGCCGATGCGATCGTCGTCCTCACCGGATCGTATCCCGACCGGATCCTCGAAGCCGTCACCCTCTACCGCGAAGGCTGGGCGCCGAACCTCGTCCTCTGCCGCGAGCCGGAGAACGCCGGGTTCCGCAAGCTGCGCGAGCTCGGGGTGCGGGTGCCGCGCTACTTCGAGCTCAACCGTACCGTCGCCGAGCAGCTCGGCGTCCCGCCGGCGGCGATCACCGTGCTCACGCGCCCGGCCGGCAGCACGTTCACCGAAGCGGAGCTGGTCGTGCAGGACGCGCTGCAGCGCGGCTACCGCACGCTGATCATCGTCACGTCGAAGTACCATGCGCGGCGGGCGAAACGGATCTACGAGGAGGTCGCCGACGGCCGCCTGCAGATCCTCATGCGACCGGCGCGCGACGACGAGTTCGATCCCGAGGGGTGGTGGCGTCACCGCCCGAGTACCCGGCGCCTGGTGTTCGAGTACCAGAAGCTGCTGACGTTCCTGCTGCTCGATCGCTGGCGGCTGCGCCAGCCGACGGCCCCGGCGGCGTCGCCGACGCCCGCGTGACGCGATGGCGGCCGTCGGCGGTCTCGAGGCGATCTTCCTGCGCGTCGCGCCGGTCGACATTGCGCTCGTCAAGTTCGTCTTCGAATCCTACGAGGGCGTCGGCATCGTCCGGACGCTCGATCGGCGCGCCGCGACCGTGGTCGCGCTCGTCAGTCGCGACTTCCTTGCCGATGCGCACGGCATCATCGCCGACCTGCAGGCGCGCATCGGGTGCGCGATCGTTCCGCCGCCGCCCGATGCGGGCGAGGACTGGCTGCTCGCGCTGCTGACCGATCAGGGCGCGTGACCGGCACCGCGCGCGGCGCGCCGATTCACCGCTCCGCCGGCGGCGTTGCGTCGGCGGCGGGGGCGGGGGCGGGACGCTCGACCGCGAACACGTACGCGACGCCGATGCTCAGCACGTAGAGGACGAACAGCGGGCCCGCCATGAGCAGCTGCGAGGCGATGTCCGGTCCCGGCGTCAGGACCGCCGCCGTGATGAAGATGAACAGGATCGCGTAGCGCAGGTAGTGAATCATCGTGCGGTGCGTGACCGCCCCGAGGCGGGCGAGAAAGAACGTCACCACCGGCAGCTCGAACGTCAGGCCGAACGCGAGCAGCATGCGCGCGGTGAACGACAGGTATTCGCTGATGCGGATCGCCGGCGAGACGCCGATGGTCGCGTATTCGGCGAGGAAGAAGCGGTAGCCGACGGGAAAGACGACGATGTAGCAGAAGGTCGCGCCGAGGAGGAAAAACAGCGTCGCGAAGAACACGAACGGACGCGCGTAGCGCTTTTCGTGGTCGTAGAGGCCGGGCGCGACGAACATCCACCCCTGGTAGAAGATCACCGGGCTGGCGACGAACAGCGCGCCGATGAACGAGACCTTGAGCTTGGTGAAGAACGCCTCGGTGACGCCGGTGCCGATCAGCTCGACCTCGCCGAGCTGCAGCGCGAGCAGCGGCCACGTGAGGAGCTCGAACAGCTGGTCGGCAACGGTGTAGACGAACGCGAACGCGATCCCGACGGCGATGATCGCGCGCACCATCCGCCAGCGCAGCTCCTCGAGGTGTGCCGTCAGCGGCATCTCGGCGCTGGTCATGGGAACGGATCGGGTCCGGGGGCAGGCGCGTCAGGCGCGCGGCGGCTCACCGCCGGCCGGGCCCGGATCGGCCGGGTTCGTGGCCGGCTGCTCGGCCGCCGCCTCGCCGGCCGCGGCGGGCGCGGCCGCGCCGGGAGCCGCCTCGCGCTGGGCGACGCCGCCCGGCAACGGACGGCCGGTGTCGCGCTGGCGGGCGGCCCGGTCGGCATCGCGCGCCTCGCGTTCGATGAGCTGCTGGGCGCTGCGCAGCTCCTCGGTCAGATCGGAGGTGGCGCGCCGGAACTCCGCCAGCCCGCGGCCGAGCGCCTTGGCCACGTCGGGGAGCCGCTTCGGGCCGAGCACGATGAGCGCGACGACCAGGATCACGAGCAGCTCGGGAAGACCGATGCCGAACATTCCTCGTGATCTCTTCCACAGATGCGCGCGGATCGCCACACGGGGCGCGGTGCCTGGTGCGCCGCCCCGCGGCGGGCGCGCACGCCGGCGGCCAGGCCCCGGTGGCCAACCGTGCGCGACTGTGGTTCGCTGGCCGCATGCATACCGGCGTGGTTCTCGATGCGCGCTACCAGGAGCACGACACCGGCGCGGGGCATCCCGAACGCGCCGATCGCATCGGCGTGCTGCTGGCGCCGCTCGCCGAGCGGTCCGACGTGACGCGTCTGGCGCCGCGCCTGGCGACCGCCGACGACATCACGCTGGTGCACGGCGCCGGCCATTTCGAGCACGTGGCGCGCTCGGCGGCGCACACGCGCTACGCGTTCGACGGCGACACGCCGGTCTGCGACCGCTCCTTCGAGATCGCCTGCCTCGCCGCCGGCGGCCTGCTGACGCTGCTCGACGAGATGATGGCCGGCCGCGTGCGCAACGGCTTCGCGCTCGTCCGTCCTCCCGGTCATCACGCCGAGCGCGAGCGCGCGATGGGGTTCTGTCTGTTCAACAACGTCGCCGTCGGCGCCGCCCACCTGCGCCACCGCCACGGCCTCGAACGCGTCATGATCGTCGACTGGGACGTTCACCACGGCAACGGCACGCAACATGCGTTCTGGGACGATCCGGGCGTGCTCTTCGTCTCGCTGCACCGCTGGCCGTTTTATCCCGGCACCGGCGCCATCGAGGAGATCGGCGCCGGCGATGGCCGCGGCTTCACCATCAACCTGCCGTTCCCCGGGGGCTTCGGCGACGCGGAATACCTCGCCGCCTTCGAGGCGGTCGTGCAGCCGCTGGCATTGGAGTACGAGCCGCAGGCGATCCTCGTGTCCGCCGGGTTCGATCCGCATCGCCGCGATCCGCTCGGCGGCATGGGAGTCACCGAGCACGGATTTGCCGGCATGGCGCGCGCGCTGCGCGACGCGGCCGAGCGCGTCTGCGACGGGCGCCTGATCGCCGTCCTCGAGGGCGGCTACGACCTGCGCGGGATGCGCGACTCGACCGAGGCGGTACTCGATGTGCTGTGCGGTCGCGAGGTGCCGCCCGCGCCGCCGCTGCCGCCGAGTCATGCCGGGCCGCTGCTCGAGGCGGTGAAACGGCGGCTCGGCGACCAGTGGCGGGCACTCTGAGCGGCCGGGGCCGCGCCGGCGTCAGAAGTCCTTCTTCAGGAAGTCGAGCGTCGAGGGTTGCTGCGGCTTGCTGCTCTCGACGATGCGCACCGCCTGGATCGCGCCGGGCTGCGGCTCGCTGCCCTCGCGGAAGCATTCCAGATAGGCGCCCTCGGTCGCGGCGCGGGTGCCGGTGGCGGGATCGATGTTGACGCACTTCAGGCCGTCCGGCACCGGGAACGCGCCGGCGGGCACACTGGCCAGCGCCGCCGTCATGAAGTCCTTCCAGATCGGCGCGGCCACCTTGCCGCCGGTCTGCTTCGGCCCGAGCGGCCGCTTGTTGTCGAACCCGATCCACACCGCGGTGAGCAGCTGCGGCGTGTAGCCGACGAACCAGGCGTCCTCGAGGTCGTTCGTCGTGCCGGTCTTCCCGGCGGTGGGCTGCCGCAGGCCGCGCGCCGCCGTGCCGGTGCCGCGGCGCACGACGTCCTGCATCATGCTCGTCATCTGGTACGCCGTGGTCTGCGGCAGGACCTGCACGAGCTCGGGATCGTTGCGCTCGAGCACCTGCCCCTGGGCGTCGGTGATCTCGGTGATCACGATCGGCGTCGGCCGCAGGCCGTTGTTGGCGAACGGCGCGTACGCGACCGCGATCTCGAGCGGCGTCACCTCGAGCGTGCCGAGCGCGATCGACAGGTTGCGCGGAATCGGGTCCTGGATGCCGAAGCGCGGCAGGTAGCGCGACAGATAGGTGAGGCCGACCCGCTCGGCGAGGCGCACCGTCACGACGTTGCGCGACTTCGTCAGCGCCTCGCGCAGCGAGGTCGGCCCGTAGAACTTGCGGTCGTAGTTCTGCGGTGCCCAGATGCGGCCGTTGTCGCGGTACGAGATCGGCTCGTCGATGATCACCGAGGCGGGTGTGAAGTTGCGGTCGAGCGCCGCGGCGAAGATCAGCGGCTTGAACGCCGACCCCGGCTGGCGTCGCGCCTGGACGGCGCGGTTGAACTGGCTGCGATCGAAGTCGTACCCGCCGACGATCGCGCGCACGTACCCGGTCGCCGGCTCGATCGCGACCAGCGCGCCTTCGAGCAGCGGGCTCGGATCGTATTCGAACGTCACCCGCTCGTCGTCGTCGTTCTCGGGCGGCAGCGCGCGGGCGCGGATCAGATCCATGAGCCGCAGCGTCGTCGGTGAGCGCCCGGTCGGGGAGGTCGGCACGATGAGATCGCCGGAGAACGGGCCGACCTGCACGCGCGCGCCGCTGCCGCGGACGCTGGTGACCAGCGCCTCGTAGCTGAAATCCGACTCGGGCCGCTGCATGCCGCGGAACGCCGCGGTCTGCAGCTTCAGGTAGATCTCGCGCTGCTCGGGCGACATGCGCCGATAGGCGTCGCGGAAGCCGTCACGCTCCGCCGACAGTGTCTCGATGCCGGCGCGCAGCGCGCGCTCGGCTTCGCGCTGCATGCGCACGTCGAGCGTCGTGTGCACGCGCAGCCCGAGCTCGTAGAGCACCGTGCGGCCGTACTTGTCCTCGAGCAGACGGCGGACGTGCTCGACGAAATACGGCGCCGCCTGGAAGCTGCCCTTGCGGCTGCTGAGCGCGATCGGCTCGACCAGCGCCGCGTCGCGCTGCTCGCGATCGAGGAACCCTTCCTCGTACATGCGGTTGAGCACGTAGCGCTGCCGCCCCTTCGCCTCCGGCCAGTGCGCGTAGGGCGAGTAGCGACTCGGGGCCTGCGGCAGGCCGGCGAGCAGGGCCGCCTCCGGCACCGTCAGCTCGCTGACCGGCTTGCCGAAGTATTCCTGCGCCGCGGCGGCCACGCCGTACGCGCCGGCGCCGAGGTAGATGTGGTTGAGATAGAGGGTGAGGATCTGATCCTTCGTCAGCTCGCCTTCGAGCCGCGTCGAGAGGATCACTTCCTTCAGCTTGCGTTCGTAACTCTTCTGCGGCGTCAGCAGCAGCGTCTTCACCACCTGCTGCGTGATCGTGCTGCCGCCCTGCACCTTGCCGCCGGCGAGCACGTTGTTGACGAAGGCGCGCAGGACGCCCTGGGCGTCGACGCCGCGGTGGTCGTAGAAGGCGTCGTCCTCGGCGGCGATGAACGCCTGCCGGACGTGCACCGGGATCTGCTCGAGGGGAACCAGGTAGCGCTTCTGCGAGTAGAACTCGCCGATCAGCGTCCCGTCGGCGGCGAAAATCTGGGTCGTCGTCGGCGGCTGATAGTCGACCGCCGCCTGAATCGGCGGCAGGCTGGCCATGAACTCGCGGTAGACGAACGCACCGAGCACGCCGGCGACGACGAGGGCGACGACCACCGCCGCAAGGAAGAGGCGTCGCACGACCAGAAACGGACGACGCCGGGTGCGGCTCACAGCCATGCACGGTCGACGTTACCGCCCGACCGGTCCTTGTCAAGCAACGCTCGCGCGCGCCGCCGCCGCACCCGCACGGTTCCGTTCATCGCGCCGTCGCGCCGCCGCGTGCGCGGCGCGCCACCGCCGTCGTCCCCGCCGTCCCCGCCCGGCGCGTGCGCGGCGCCGCCCACGAACAGATCGGGCACTGTCGCGCGTCGTGTCCACGCGCCGGACAGTGCGCGCGACC
Source organism: uncultured bacterium (assembly GCA_965651925.1). GTDB lineage: Bacteria > Desulfobacterota > Binatia > HRBIN30 > CADEER01 > CBFGUK01. Next base: position 61,471 of record CBFGUK010000005.1, read on the forward strand.
GAAGTAGATGATCTGCAGATGCAGCCGCGCCCACGCGTCGCGCGGGAACGTGCGCTTCAGGTCGCGCTCGGTGCGCGCGACGCTGGAACCGTCCGACAGACCCCAGCGTGCCGCGAGTCGGTGGATGTGCGTGTCGACCGGAAAGGCCGGCACGCCGAACGCCTGGACCATGACGACGCTCGCCGTCTTGTGTCCGACTCCGGGCAGGGCTTCGAGCGCCGCGAAGTCCGCCGGCACCTCGCCGCCGTGCTCCGCGACCAGCTGCTGCGCGAGCTGCTTGAGATGCCGTGCCTTCTGCGGTGCAAGCCCGCAGGTGCGGATCAGTGCCAGGATCTCGTCTTCGTCGAGTGCAGCGAGCGCTGCCGGTGTGGGAGCGCGGTCGAACAGCGCCGGGGTGACGAGATTGACGCGCGCGTCGGTGCACTGCGCCGACAGCACCACCGCGACGAGCAGCGTGAACGGATCGCGATGCTCGAGCGGGATCGGCGGGTCGGGGTCGTGCGCGTCGAGAATCGCCTGGATGCGCCGCGCCTTCTCGGCGCGCGTCATGGCGCGAGATGGGCCGTGCAGTTCAGCACCTGCACGCGCCACGGGGCGTGCGGCTCGACGACCGTCAGCGAGGCGTTCTGCCACGGGCCGCAGGTCGCCCCGTCGAGCGCGAGATGGCGCTCGCTGATCGCGCGACACACGAGGCCGTGGGTCACCACCGCGAGATTGCCGGGCGTTTCGGCGGCCCGCGCGACGAGGCGCGCCCACGCGGCATCGACGCGCGCGTGAAACGCCGCCCAGCTCTCGCCGCCCGGCGGCTCGTAGGTCGGCGCGAGGATGTCGACGTCGAACGTCGCATACGCGCGGCCGCGCAGGTCGCCGAAGTTGCGTTCCTGCAGGTCGGACTCGAGCGTCAGCGGCGCCGTCGTGGCGGCCTGCAGACGCTCGGCGGTCATCAGCGCGCGCGGCAGATCGCTCGAGACGATCGCCGCGACGCCGAGCGCGGTGACGCGGCGGGCGAGCGCCTCGGCCTGCGCGAGCCCGCGCTCGCTGAGCGGGGTGTCGGGCGTCTGCACGATGCGCGCCGCGTTCGCGGCGGTCTCGCCGTGCCGGATGAGGAAGATCATCGCCGTCAGCCGGGCGTGCGGGCGCGTTCGAGGTGGTGCGTGATCGCCGCAGACCACGCCGTCGGATTTTCGAGCTGCGGGCTGTGGGCGGCGTCGGGAATGGTGATCAGCTCGGCGCCGGGGATCGCGGCGGCCAGCTCGGCCGACGGCTGCAGGAAGCCGGCGTCCTCGCTGCCGACGATCACCGTGGTCGGGCAGGCGATCTCGCCGAGCCGCGGGGTGAGCGGCGTCTGGTCGACGAGCTCGAGCGTCAGCACGGCGAATGCCTCCGGGTCCATCGCGCACAGCCGTCGCTCGCGCCGCGCCCAGTAGGCGTCACCGAGCGTCGCCTCGAGGCGCCGCTCGGCGGGCGCGCGCGACGCATCGTCGGCGGCGCGGGCACGCAGCAGCGTGGCGAGCGTCCGCATGCCGTCGCTGCGCGCGATCGTGCCGGCGGCGGCGAACGGCGCCCGCGGCATGCGGTCCGGCGCGCGCGCCGCGGTGTCCATCAGCACCAGCGAGGCGACGCGCCCGGGATGCGCGAGCGCGAAGCGCAGCGCGATCATGCCGCCCATCGAGTGGCCGAGCAGGTCGCACGCCGCGATGTCGCGCGCGGTGAGCAGCGCCTCGAGATCGGCGACCAGCTGTGCGAACGTGTACGTCGTCGCATCGCCGGTGTGCCCGGCGTCACCGTGCCCGCGCTGGTCGTAGATCAGCGTGCGGCCACGATCCGCGAGCGCCGGCAGGTGCTCGCGGAAATCCTCGCGGCACCCGGTCAGGCCGTGCACGAGCACGAACGGGCGCCCGCCGGTGCCGACATCCTCGACCACGAGCTCGGCGCCGTGGATCGTCACCCGTTCCATCCCGGCTCCGTTAGCGGAGATCGCGCGCCGCGCCTAGCGGGTGCCACGGCGCGATCCGCCACGACGCGCGACCGCAGTGATCCCGCAGCGCCCGCCAATGCGCGGTAGCCTTACCGGCCTGCCTGCGGTAGGCGGCAGGGATGGAGAAGACGCGGTGCGTCACGACCGCGCGACGGCGGCCGGGGTGGCTGGGGGACGCGTGAACGAGCCAGGGGATCCGGGCGTGCCGGGCCGCACCTTCGTCGGCCGGGCGCGCGAGCTGGCCGAGCTCCGTGCTGCCATCGCCGACGCGGGGGCCGGACGCGGGCGCCTCGTGCTGATCGCCGGGGCGGCCGGGATCGGCAAGACGCGCCTCGCGGGCGAGCTGCAGGTGCTCGCGGAGGCGGCCGGCATGCAGGCGAGCTGGGCGCGCTGCTGGGACGGCGGCGGCGCGCCGGCGTTCTGGCCGTGGACGGTTCTGCTGCGGCCGCTCCTCGCCTCGACCGACGCGGCGGCGGTCGCGGCCCGACTCGGCCTGGCCGCGGCGCCGCTCGTGCACCTCGTGCCCGAGCTGCGTGCGCAGCGCACGCCGGTTCCCGCGCCGCCGCCGCCCGGCGCCTTCGACAGCGAACGCGCCCGGTTCCCGCTCTTCGATGCGGTCGCCCGTGTGCTGCGCGAGCTGGCGCAGGACCGGCCGCTGCTGCTGCTGTTCGACGACCTGCACGCCGCCGACGAGGCGTCGCTGCTGTTGCTGCGGTTCGTCGCCCGCGATCTGCACGGGGCGCGGCTGCTGATCGCCGCGACGCTGCGCGAGCGCGATCCGGACATCGATCCCGCCACCGCACAGCTCCTCGCGCGCCTCGGCCGCGCCGGAACCCACCTGCCGCTCGCCGGCTGGAGCGAGGAGGAGACGGCACAGTTCGTCACCGCGGCGAGCGGGACGGCGCCGCCGCCGGGGTTCATCGCGCGCCTGCAGGAGCTGACCGAGGGCAATCCGTTCTTCGTCGACGAGATCGTCCGCCTGCGCCTCGCGGCCGGTGGTGGCCGGCTGCCGCCGGCGCCCGGCGGGCCGTTGCCGGGAAGCATCCGGGCGACGATCGAGGAGCACCTGCGGCGGCTCCCTGCGGCGAGCCGGGAGGCGCTCGAGCTTGCCGCGGTGATCGGGCGCGAGTTCGACTTCGCCGTCCTGCGCGCCGCGCTGGAGGTCGATGCCGCGGCGCTGCTCGCGGCGCTCGCGCCCGCGCAGGCGGCCGGCGTCGTCAGCGAGCGCCAGGCCGCCCCGCGCTTCGCCTTCGCGCATGCGCTGATCCGCGAGACGCTCTACACCGGCCTCGCCGAGGACGTCCGTCGGCGTGCGCACGCCCGCATCGGCGCGGCGCTCGAACAGCTCACCGCCGGTGACTGCGAGCCGCACCTCGACGCGCTCGCCCATCATTTCGCGCAGGCGGCGCCGGCCGGGACGGCGGCCCAGGCCGTGACGTATGCCGTCCGCGCCGCCGAGCACGCGGCGACGATGTTCGCGTTCGAGGCCGCCGAGCATCACCTCGAACGCGCCCTCCAGCTGCAGGCCCTGCTTCCCGCGCCCGAGGCGCGCGCGACGCTGCTGCTGCGCCTGCAGCTCGGCGAGATGCAGGGCGCGGCCTGGGCGCTCGAGCGCGCCCGGGCGACGTTCATCGCCGCCGCCGATCAGGCGCGCCGGCTCGGCGAGCGGGAGGCCTTCGCACGCGCGGCGCTCGGGGTCGCCGGCCTCGGCTTCGGCGTGCCGCGCGGCACGGTCGATGCCGGCATCGTCGCGTTGCTCGAGGAGGCGCTCGCCGGACTCGACGCCGACTCCGCGCTGTGGGCGCGCGTCGCCGCCCGGCTCGCGGTCGAGCTGCACTTCTCCGCCGAGGCCGAGCGCCGCGACGTGCTCAGCCGCGCGGCGATCGATACCGCGCGCCGCGGTGGCGACACGGCGACGCTCGCCGCCGTGCTGAGCGCCCGTCACTTTGCCGTCTGGGACTCGGCCGAGGTCGAGGAACGTCTCGCGCTCGCCGCAGAGGGCGTGCAGCTGGCGGACGCGTGCGGCGATGTCGATCTCGGGCTGCAGCATCGTGTCTGGCGGCTGGTCGATCTGTGGGAAATCGGCGACGTCACGACCTTCGATCGCGAGTTCGACATCTTCGCCCGTCGCGCCGAGGCGCGCCGGACGCCGAAGTTCCTCGGCTTCGCGGCCGCGCTGCGCGGCCTGCGCGCCCTCTGGGCAGGGCGCTTCGAGGACGCGATCGCGCTCAGCCAGGCGGCGATGGCCCTCGGCGAACGGGTGGGGGATCGCGCCAACTTCGCGAGCGTCGCCGTGCAGATCTTCGTCGCGCGCCGCGCGCAGGACCGCCTCGCCGAGATCGAGCCCCTGGTGCGGCTCTGGGCCGAGCGCACGCCGGCGCTGGCGGCGAGCCGCTGCCTGCTCGCCATCCTCTGTGCCGATCTCGAGCACACCGCCGAGGCCCGCCTGGCGTACGAGCACCTGGTGGCCGACGATCTCGTGTCGCTGCAGTGTCGCAACGCCCTCGTGCCGCTGCTGCCCTATCTCGCCGAGTTGTGCGTGCAGTTCCGTGACACGCGGCGCGCGCCGCTGCTCTATCGGCACCTGCTCGGCCTCGCCGGCCGGAATCTCGGCCTCGGGCCGAACGTGGTGTTCGGACCGGCGTCGCACTCGCTCGCCGTGCTCGCCGACCTGCTCGGCCAGCACGCCGAGGCCGAGCGGCATTTCACGCGCGCCGCCGAGGAGGCGACGCGCGCCCAGGCGCCGCCGTGGCTGGCGGCGATCCAGCTCGATCACGGCGCCGCGCTGCTGGCGCGCGGCGAGGCCGGGCGCGCCGCGCCGCTGCTGCAGTCCGCCGCCGAGATCGCCACGGCGCTCGGCATGGCACGGATCAGCGCGCGTCTCGCGCGCCTGCCGCGGCCTCCCGCCGTCGAGGCGGACGCCGCAACGACCGCCCTCGCGGCCGGCGGCGAGGGCGGCAGCATCGCCGGCCCGAGCGCGGGCCGCGAAGGGCCGCGCCGCGTCGTCCCGTTTCCGGCGCGCCCCGCCGCCCGCGCCGCGGCGCGCGCGCCGGCCGAGGGCCAGTTCCGCCGCGAGGGCGAATACTGGACGATCGGCATCGGCACCGACGTCGTGCGGCTGCGCGACACCAGCGGCCTGCGGTATCTCGCCGAGCTCCTGCGCCGGCCGGGCGTCGATGTGCCGGCCGTGACGCTGGCGTCCACGCTGCAGGCGCCGCCGGACACGGGGCCGGCCCATGCCGACGCCGCGGCGCACCAGGCCGGCCTCACCGCCGCGGAGCACGGCGGATCGGAGGGGCTGCTCGATGCGCAGGCGCGCGCGGCGTACACGCGCCAGCTCGCCGGGCTGCGCGAGCAGCTCGACGAGGCGCGCGCCCACAATGATGCCGGCCGCATCGAGGCGCTCGAGCGCGAGATCGCGTTCCTGTCGCGCGAGCTGGCACGGGCCGTCGGTCTCGACGGGCGCGACCGGCCGGGATCGACGCGCGCCGAACGCGCGCGCCTGAACGTGACGCGCGCGATTCGCGCCGCGATCCGCCGCCTCGCCGGTGCCAGCCGCGATCTCGGCCTCTATTTCGAGACGACGATCCGCACCGGAACGTTCTGCAGCTTCACGCCCGATCCGCGCCTGCCGGTGCGGTGGTCGTTCTGAGCGAGCGATCCCGGGGGGCCCGGGCGTTGTCCATCGACTGAGTCTTTGGCCACCGAGGGGCAGGAGGACACCGAGTCGAGCACTAACCGTGACAAGACGATCCGCAGATGACGCAGATGACGCAGATGGCAAAAGGCAATGGGTTTCCGCTGGTGCCATCCGAACGCAGTCTCTCCTTCGGGGCTCCGCGTCTCCGCGTCTCCGCGTTGAAGATTATCGTCAGATCAAGGCTAACGACCGGATGCCTTCCACTTCGTGTCCTCTGTGCCTCGGTGGCTGATCGTTCCGGCCACGCGCAGCGATGACAGAGGCGGGTGGCTAGGCGCGTTGCCCGGCGCCCGCGGCGGGGCGCACATCGTCCGCGTTCGCAAACACCGCCGTGACCGCATCGGCGCGCTCCGGCGGACAGAGCACGAACGCGTGATCGCCGGCGGCGAAGCGCGTGCCGCCGCGCGGGGCGACGAGCCGGTCGCCGCGCACGATCAGCATGACCACCGCGTCGTCGGGCAGCGGCAGCTCGCTCAAGGTGCGGCCGACCACCGGCGAGTCCGGCGCGATGAACACCGCCACCTGCGTCTCGCGCACCGGCACGGTGGCGGTGATGTCGATGGAGGCGTTCGGCGTCGGCGGCGTCGGATCCTCGAGTTGCAGCAGGCGCGGCAGCCGGCGCACGGTCATGCCGGGAATGAACGAGCCGACCACGACGATGAAGAAGACGAGATCGAACTGGTGGAGCAGCGTCCGGTCGGGCATTTCGGGATGCCTCGAGGCGAGCACCGGCAGCGTGGCGAGAATGATCGGCACCGCTCCGCGCAGGCCGAGCCAGGCGATGCAGGCGATCTCGCGCCACGAATAGCGGAACGGCAGCAGGCAGATCGTCACCACCAGTGGCCGGGCGACGAACGCGAGGAAGAGCGCGATCAGCAGGCCGGGCGCGGCGACCTCGGGCAGCTCGCTGGGAAACACGAGCAGGCCGAGGAGCAGGAACATGCCGACCTGGGCGAGCCAGGCGAGTGCGTCGTGGAAGCGCTGCAGCGGCAGGCGGTGCGGCAGCGCCTTGCGGCCGATGATGATGCCCGCGAGGTACACGGCGAGGAAGCCGCTGCCGCCGATCTGCGTCGTCACCCCGTAGGCGATGAACGCGACGGCGATCGTCAGCGTCGGCAGCAGGGCCGGCGTCGACAGGCGCACGGACCGCAGCAGCGCGCTGGCGATCGCGCCGATGGCGGCGCCGGACAGCGCGCCGATGGCGAGCTGCACCGCGATCTCGAGGCCGAGTGCCCAGGGAGCCTCGCTGCGTCCGGCGAGGTGCAGCGTCGCGGCGGTCGTGAGGATGACCGCGACGGGATCGTTGAGCCCGCTTTCGAGCTCGAGCGTCAGGCCGACGCGCCGGCGCAGCGGCACGCCGCCGAGCACGGCAAAGACCGCGGCGGCGTCGGTCGACGACACGATCGCGCCGAGGAGCAGGGCCTCCGACCACTCGAGGCCGAGCGCATGAGCCCCGAGCGCGGTCACACTCGCGATGCCGACGACGCCGACGGTGGCGAGGACGATCGCCGCCGGGGCGGCGCTGCGGATGTTGTGCAGATCGGTGTTGAGACCGCCGGAGAAGAGAATGACGGCAAGCGCCGCGGTGCCGACGCCATAGGCGACATCGAAGCGATCGAACCAGATGCCGCCCGGGCCATCGGAGCCCGCCAGCATGCCGACGACGAGGAACAGCAGGCTGACCGGCACGCCGAGCCGGTGACCGACACGGCTGGTGAGCGAGCTCACCAGCAACAGGCCGCCAACGATCGCCAGTACGGCCGCGGTGAGCTCCGGTACGTCGATCATCGTGCGCTCATCCCCGCGGGCCCGACGGGCCGCCGCACGCCGGCGGCGTCCGGATGATGCGGTGGTGCGCGCCGGGAGCGAGCGGTCCGGGGCGTCCGGCCGGCATGCGCCGCGTGATCATCCCGGGGGCGCTACTACGCGCGCCACGGACGCTCAAGGCGATGGTGCCGCGCCCCGCGCGTGCGGCGACCGCCCCCTTGTGGCGGCAGCACCCGTCTGGCAGCGTCGCCCTGTGGAGCGCGAAATCATCGTCGCCAGCCCGCGCGGGTTCTGTGCGGGAGTCTCTCACGCGATCGAGATCGTCGACCTGGTCCTCGAGCGCCAGGGGCCGCCGGTCTACGTGCGGCACGAGATCGTGCACAACCGCCATGTCGTCGACAACCTGCGCGCCCGCGGCGCGATCTTCGTCGAGGAGCTCGCCGACGTGCCGCCGGGCAGCCTGGTGATCTTCAGCGCCCACGGCGTCGCGCCGGCGGTGCGCGCCGAGGCGCAGGCGCGCGGCGTGCGGGTGATCGACGCCACCTGTCCGCTGGTCACCAAGGTCCACGTCGAGGCGCTGCGCTACGCGCGCGACAACTTCGACATCCTGCTCATCGGCCATCGCGGACACGTCGAGGTGATCGGCACGCTCGGCCATGCCCCGGAGCAGATGCAGCTCGTCGAGACGGTCGACGACGTCGCCCGCCTGCAGGTCCGCGATCCCGAACGCGTCGCCGTGGTGACGCAGACGACGCTCTCGGTCGACGATACGCGCGACATCATCGAGGCGATCCGCGCCCGCTTCCCGGCGGTGCGGCTGCCGGCGAAGGACGACATCTGCTATGCGACCCAGAACCGCCAGACGGCCGTGAAGGAGCTCGCCCGGCAGAGCGCCCGCGTGCTGGTCATCGGCTCGCCGACGTCGAGCAACGCGAACCGGCTGGTCGAGGTGGCGCGCAACGCCGGGACGCCGGCACAGCTCATCGAGGATGCGGCGGACATCGACACGGCGTGGCTCGGTGCGGCGGCCGCGGTCGGACTGACCGCCGGTGCCTCGACGCCCGAATCGCTCGTCGAACGCGCGATCGCGCACCTGCGCGACCTCGGGTTCACGCGCGTGCGCGCGCTGACCACCGCAGTCGAGCACGTCACGTTCCCGCTGCCGCGCGAGCTGCGCGACGGCGCGCTGCCTGCCGCCTGAGCGCGGGCAGCGCGCCGTCACGCATCGCCGCCGCCGTCGCCGGGACCGCGGCGGGTGCGGTCAGCCGGCAGTGGCGCGCTGATACGCCGGCCGCTGCATCAGCCGCTCGACGTACGCGGCGAGAACGGGGGCGCCGTCGAGCACGCCCATGAAGGACGCCCAGGCGAGCGTCGAGCCGATCATCACGTCGGCCGCGCTGAACTGGTTGCCGACCAGGAACGGCCGGTCGCCGAGCGCCTCGCCGAGCACGCGGTTGCACTCCGCCGCCCGCTGCCGCCCGGTGGCCGCCTGCTCCGCCGAGCGCTGCGCCTCGGGCAGCTGGATGGTGTGCAGGAAGATCTGCAGGATCGGCTGCTCGAGCGTGGCGACCGCATACACCATCCACTGGTAGTAGCGGGCCCGATCGGGCGTGCCCGGCGCCGGCGCCAGGTTCGCCTGGGGGAAGCGGTCGGCGAGGTGCAGGCAGATCGCGGCCGACTCGAAGAGCGCCAGGTCGCCGTCGACCAGCGCCGGCACCTGGCCGTGCGGATGCACCTGCAGGTGTGCGCTCGACCGTTCCTGCTTGAGATCCACCGGCACCACCTCGTACTCGGTGCCGATCTCCTCGAGCATCCAGCGCACGCGCACCGAACGCGATTGCGGCGAGTGATAGAGCGTGATCATCGCATCCTCCTCGTAGGTGAGTGCGCCATACACCGCGGCGCCCGGCCCCGGCTACCGGGAAGGCCGATGGTCAGGGACCGGCGCGGCGGCAGGTTGTATTTCCGTCAGCCCGCTGTGCTACGGGCGGGCCATCATGCTCACGCGACGCCGCATGCTGTCGGGACTGTTCGCCCTGCTGGCCGTGGGCCTGTGGCCGCGACGGGGTCGCGCCGTCGACCTGCCGCCGGCGACCGAGGACGCGCTGCGCAGCGCCGACCTCATCTATGTCGCCACGCGGCGCCGGAACGGCGCGCTGAGCGAGATCCGCCCGATCTGGTTCATGTACGTCGACGGGCAGATCTTCTTCACCACCGAGCCGACGAGCTGGAAGGCGAAGCGCATCGCCGCGGGCAGTCCGCTGTACATCTGGGTCGGCGCCGAGGACGGCCCCTTTCTGGAGGGCGCGGCGACGCCGGTGACCGACCCGGCGTTCATCGATCGCATGGGCGAGCGCTACGCGGAGAAGTACTGGATTGCCTGGCTCGGTCTCTTCAAGCCGCGCAGCTCGCGGGTCACCGCGGGCAAGACCGCGGCCTATCTCGTCACGCCGACGCGCACCGGCGCGCCGTGAGCCCGCCGCCTCGGGGCCGTCGGTGCGCCGTCATCCGGTGCGCGGCGCCACTGGCGATTGGCGGCGCCTCGTGCCCGCGGCGCGGCTCGGCTGGCGTGCGCGCGTGAGCGACCGCGAGCTCGAGCTCATCCGGGTGGCGGGATTCGCCGCGGCACTGCTGCTGGCGGTGGCCTGGCAGCGCTGGCGGCCGCACGCCGCGGTGCGCGTCCGGCGTCACACGAACGCGGCGCTGTGGGCGGTCAATGTCCTCGTGATGGGCGCCGCCTGCGGCGGCTGCGCGTTCGGCGTCGCGCGCTGGGGCGCCGCGGCGGGCATCGGGCTGCTGAACTGGGCGGCGCTGCCGTTCGGGCTCGCCGTCGTGCTGACGGTGCTGCTGCTCGATGCCGTTTCCTATGTCTGGCACCGGGCGAATCACCGCATCCGGCTCCTGTGGCGCTTCCATCAGGTGCACCATTCCGACGCGGCGTTCTCGATCTCGACGGGGCTGCGCTTTCATCCCGGCGAACTGCTGTTGTCGCTGCCGCTGCGCCTCGCGGCGATCCTCGTGCTCGGCGCGCCGGCGGCGGCGGTGCTCGTGTTCGAGCTCCTCTTCGCGCTCGCCAACCTGGTCGAGCACGGCGACATCGATCTGCCGCCCGGCCTCGAGTGCCGCCTGAGCCGGGTGTTCGTCACGCCGGCGCTGCACCGCCGTCACCACTCGCCGCAGCTGGCGGAGCTCGACAGCAACTTCGGAACGGTCTTCTCGTTCTGGGACCGCCTCGGGCGCAGTTTCGGACCGAGCACGTCGGCCGACCGCTACACCGCCGGCCTGTCCGGCCTTGCGCCGCCGTCGCTCCTCGCCGCCCTGGCGCTGCCGCGCCGTGTGCACGGCCGGCGCTGACCGCGCCGCGCCGCCGTGCGGACACGGCGACGCGGCGATAGCCGCGTTCGCGGAGACGTCGAACGATCGCTTCCCGCGCCCGCGCGCCGACTACTTCAGCTCCTTGCGCGTGTAGCCGAGCAGCGTGCGGGCGATGATCAGGCGCTGGATCTCACCGGTACCTTCGTAGATGTCGGTGATGCGCACGTCGCGGAACCACTTCTCGAGCAGGTGCTCGCGCGAGATCGCCATCGGTCCCAGGATCTCGATGCAGCCCTGGGTGATCTCGCGCACCACGGCGCCGGCCTTGGCCTTGGCGATCGATGCCTCGGTGTTGTTCGCCTCGCCCTGATCGGCGAGCCACGCCGCGCGCAGGATGCAGAGCTTCGCCGCCTCGAACTGCGCCTCGAGACGCAGGAACTTCTCGACCACCGCCGGCTGGCCCTGCAGGCCGGGGCCATACGTGATCTCGATGTCCGCGGCGCGCAGCTGGTCGCGCGTGAAGTCGAGCGCCGCCTCGGCCATCCCCAGGCCGATCGCGGCGACGCCCGGGCGCGTCATGTTGAACGTCTTCATCACGCCGCGGAAGCCGCCCGAGGTCCCCTGATGCACCTGCTCGTCGCCGCCGAGCAGATGATCGCGCGGGATGCGGCAGTCCTGGAAGACGTAGGCCGCGGTGTCGTCGGCGCGGATGCCGAGCTTCTTCTCCTTGTGCGCGACGACGAAGCCGGGCGTGCCCTTGAGCACGAGGAACGACTTGATGCCGCCACGTCCGGCCGCCTTGTCGATCGTCGCCCACACGACGACGCCGTCGGCGCGGCAGCCGGTGGTGACGAAGATCTTCTCGCCGTTCAGCACCCAGTGATCGCCGTCGAGCGTCGCGCTGGTGCGCACCAGCGAGGGGTCCGAGCCGCAGCCCGGCTCGGTGATCGCCATCGCGAGCGTCAGGTGTCCCCACTGCTGCTTCTGCTCGTCGGTGCCGGCGGCCTGCAGCGCCGAGTTGCCGAGGCCGCGCTCCTGGCGGCGCAGACGCACCGAGTAGTCGCCCCAGGTCTGGCCCATGGCGATCAGCATCGACAGCACCGCCATGCCGGCGTCGTCAGCCGTGCGCTCGCCCATCGCCGCCATGAAGCCCGGGTGGTCCTTCGCTTCCGGCAGCTCGTTCGGCGGGAACTCGTGCTCGTTCTCGTCGTAGTAGCGCGCGTAGCGGCGTGCGATCAGCGCCTCCTCGCGCACCGCGGCGAGCACGCGCTGGTCGTTGGGAGTGAGAGAGAGATCGATCATCGGGGCCTCCGAAACTGTCAGCGGTCAGCGATCAGCAATCAGCCGGACCTGGGAGCGGGTCAGACGCTCGCCAGGCCTTCGAGCACGCCGAGCGTGCGCGCGTTGCGGTACCACATCTCGACCGGGTGCTCGCGGATGAAACCGTGCCCGCCGAGCACCTGCACGCCGTTGTCGGCGATCCACATCGCCTTCTCGGCGGCGAAGGCGCGCGCCAGATGCGCGCTGCGCGTTGCGTCGACGCCGCGTTCGAGGTCGCTCGCCGCGCGCCACGTCATCCAGCGCATCGCCTCGATCTCGATGTGCATCTCGGCGAGGCGGAACGCGATCGACTGCTTGCGCGCGATCGGCTCGCCGAAGGCGACGCGTTCCTTGGCGTACGGCACGCAGTAGTCGAGCACGCCGCGGGCGAGGCCGGTGAGCAGCGCCGCGATGGCGACGCGCGAGTGGGCGAGCAGGCGCGGCACGTCGCCGCCGGCGTCACCGCCGAGGCGGTCGGCGGCCGGGACGTGGACGCCGGCGAGCGTCAGCGTCGCGGTCGGCAGCGCCTTGAGGCCGAGCGACTTCTCCGGCTCGCTGATCGTCAGGCCGGCGGCATCACGCGGCACGACGAACGCATCGAGCCGGTCGCCGCAGCGCGCGACGACGAGGAAGTGCGTGGCGCGATCAGCCATCGGCACGGCGCACTTCGTGCCGCTCAGCACGAAGCCGTCGCCGCTGCGCTCGGCGCGCGTGCGCGGCGCATACGCGTCGAAGGCGGGCGTCGGCTCGGCGACGGCGAGCGCGCCGGTCGCGTAGCGCGCGCCGCACAGCGGCGGCAGGTGCGCCGCGCGCTGCGCGTCGGTGCCCTGGTCGGCGATCGCGTAGGCGAACGCCGACGGCGCCGCGGCGGCGATCGCCAGCGTCACGTCGCCGTAGCCGAGCTCCTCGAGCACGATGGCGTTGCTGACCGGCGAGCGCGGCGCGCCGTAGCCGCCGACCGCCTCGGGGAGCTGCGTTGCCGTGAGCCCGAGCTCCCACGCCTGCTGCAGGAAGGCATCGGGAATCGCCGCGGCTTCGTCGTACTCGCGCGCCGCCGGGCGCAGGGCGTCGGACGCGAAGCCGCGCATTGCCTCGCGGGCCGAGGCCTGTTCGTCGGTGAGGGCGAAGGAAATCATGTCGATCCTCCTGGTGGCGGTCGGCCGTCAGCGGTCCGCCGCCGGCGTGCGGCGGGTGGCCGCCGGCCGGCGGCCGGACTCGTGGGGGTCGGTGGCCGGGGTGCGCCGCCGGCGCGGCGGCGGCGCGGGCTGGGGCGGGCGCGCGATCTGATGGAAGTAGTAGTCCATCGCCTCGCGGCCGCCGTCCTTGTGCATCTGACCGTCGCGGTAGACGGCCTTCGCATCGGCGATGCCGAGCGCGACGCTGCACCAGACGCGCGCGTCGGCGGTGTAGCGCACGTCGGCGCGCTCGGCGAAGCCGTCGCGCACCGTGCACGCGCCGTCGGCGATGCGCACGGTCCACACGCCGCCGCCGAGCCCGGTGAGCCGGATCTCGAACGTCAGGTCGACGCCGGCGGTGCGCTCCTCGCGCAGCAGGTAGGGCAGCGCTTCGAGCACCGAGCGCGCCGAGGTGGCGCTGAAGCGCGTCGCGTCGACCTGCAGGTCGTCGAGCCCGTGCCGCAGGTACCAGCGCGCGGTCGCGGCGATCACGCTCTCGAGCGAGCGGCCGCGCGGCGTGACCGCATAGCGCGGCCGCGCGCCGTCGCCGTCGCGGCTGACGAAGCCGCGCTTGACCAGCGCGCGCAGGCGCATGGCGAGCACGCGCGGCGCAATCCCGGTGCGCTGGCGCAGCTCCTGGAAGCCGAGCGGGCCGCCGAGCAGATGGCGCACCAGCACCAGCGTCCAGCGATCGCCGATCACGTCGAGCGCCCGCCCGACCGGACAGAAGATCTGCCCGGGCGACAGGATCGGCCGCGCCGCTGCTTCCGGTTTGGGCATCCGCTCGATACCTAGTGCGGATGGGGATCCGTATTCAAGTGATATCGAACGAACGGCGTGACCGGTGACCGGTCGGCCGCGCCGGGGCGCGGCCGGTGCTGACGTGCTGACGTGCTGACGTCCTGATGTGCTGACGTGCTGA
>CBFGUK010000006.1:0-60409 GCA_965651925.1 uncultured bacterium
ACCGGGCACCGGGCACTGATCTTCGGCTGGGCGTTCTTGTTTCGCACCGACGGTGCCCCTATCCTCCGGCCGATGCGCATCACGGTGTTGCCGCAGCGGCGGCAGGTCGAGATTGCCGGCCGGCGCCGCGCCGGGGACGTGCTGCGCGAGCTCGGCTTCGTGCCGGGGACCGCGATGGTGATCCGCGGCGACACGCTGGTGCCCGAAAGTGCGATGCTCGAGGCGGACGACGAGATCGAGGTCCGCTCGGTCATCTCCGGGGGGGCGCCGTGAAGTGCACGCGCTGCAAGGCTCCCGCCGAAGTGCAGCTGCGGGCGCACAACTCGAACTTCTGTCGTCCCTGCTTCGTGTTCTTCTTCCAGCGCCAGGTCGAGCGTGCGATCGAGAAGGAGCGGATGTTCTCGCGCGAGGAGCCGGTGCTGGTCGCGGTCTCCGGCGGCAAGGACAGTCTCGCGCTCTGGGACGTGCTCGACGGCCTCGGCTTCCGCACCACCGGGCTGCACCTGTCGCTCGGCATCGGCGCGTACTCCGACGTCTCGACGGCGCGCACGGCGGACTTTGCGGCGGCCCGCAACCTGCCGCTCATCACCGTGCCGCTCGCCGACGAGGGGCTCGCGGTGCCCGACATCGCGGCGCTGACGCGCCGCCCGGCGTGCTCGGCGTGCGGCACGATGAAGCGCCACTACTTCGACCAGCTGGCGATCGATCGCGGGTTTCCGGTGGTCGCCACCGGACACAACCTCGACGACGAGGCGGCGCGGCTGCTCGGCAACGTGCTGCACTGGCAGGTCACGCACCTCGCGCGCCAGCGGCCGGTGCTCGAACCGACACACCCCCGCTTCGTGCGCAAGGTCAAGCCGCTGTTCCGCATCAGCGAATACGAGACCGCCGTGTACGCGTTCATGCGCGGCATCACCTACGTCGTCGACGAATGCCCGAATGCGGTGGGCGCCACGCAGCTCGTCTACAAGGACATGCTGAACCGGCTCGAGGCCGAGAGTCCGGGCAGCAAGCTCGCCTTCGTGCAGGAGTTCCTGCAGCGGGCCCAGCCGCGTTTCGCGGCCGAGACGACGGACACGCCGCCGCAGACCTGCGAGGGCTGCGGCATGCCGGCGTACGGCACCGTGTGCGGCTTCTGCCGGCTGGTGCGCGAGACCGAGACGCGGCGCGCGCGGCGCGCCGCCGCCACGCCCTGAAGGAGGCGTCATGTCCGACAGCGGAGCCGCGCCGGTGCCGGCCCCGGCCGACGGCGCGCGCGATCGCGCGCTGCTGCGTGCCGGCGAATCGGTGCTGTTCATCGACCGCAAGGAGCGCGAGTATCTGCGCACGCTGCGCCCGGGTGGTCGCGTCAGCCTGCGCGGCGGCACGATCCCGGCCGACGATCTGATCGGCGGTCCCGAAGGCCGCACCGTGGCAACCTCGCAGGGCGAGCCGTTCCTCCTGCTGCGGCCGACGTTCGCGCAGCTCATTCCCAACCTGCCGCGGCGCGCGCAGGTGATCTATCCGAAGGACATCGGGCCGATCCTGCTGTGGGGCGACATCGGTCCCGGCATGGACGTCCTCGAGGCCGGCACCGGCCCCGGCGCGCTGACCATGGCGCTGCTGCGCGCCGTCGGGCCGACGGGCAGCGTGACGTCGTACGAGATCCGCCCGGAGTTCATCGACATGGCGCGCGCGAACATCGCGCAGTTCTTCGGCGAGGCACCGCACTGGCGCGTCGTGCATGCGGACGTGCGCGAGGGCATCGCCGAACGGGCGCTCGATCGCATCGTGCTCGACCTGCCCGAGCCGTGGACCGCGCTCGGCGCGGTCGCGGCCGCGTTGCGCCCAGGCGGCGTGCTCGTCGTCTATCTGCCGACCGTCCTGCAGGTGAAGCAGTTCACCGACCAGGCACCGGCGGCGGGCTTCGTTGCGCTGCAGGTGAGCGAGACGCTGATGCGTCCGTGGTACTCGCGCGGCCTCAGCATCCGTCCCGAGCACCGCATGGTGGCACACACCGGCTTCCTCATCATCGCCCGACGCGCCGCTTGATTGACTCTGCGCGCGGCGCTGTAGTACCCGGGGGGGCCGATTCACCAATGACGAAAGACGCGATCCGCCACAAGGTGTGGGCGCGGGTAACCGCCGCCGGCGTCGTGCGGTTTCCCGGCCCCCTCGGACGCGTGCCGAATTTCGCCGGCGCCGAACGCGCGGCGAAGCTGCTCAGCCAGCTGACGATCTGGAAGCGCGCCAAGGCGCTGAAGGTCGACCTCGCCGCCCCGCAGCTCGCGCTCCGGCGCGCGGCGCTGGCGGAGGGCAAAATCCTGTACGTCGCCGTGCCCGGCCTGCGCAGCGAGCGCTGCTTCCTCGAAGTCGATCCGGCGCGGCTCGGCGCCAACGCATGGCGCGCCGCCAGCCTGCGCGGGGCGCTGCGCCACGGCCGGGCGGTCGCACCGCACGACCTGCATCCGATCGACCTCGTGCTCGTCGGGTCGGTTGCCGTGACACGCCAGGGCGCACGTGTCGGCGGTGGCAACGGCGGCTGCGATCTCGAGTACGCGCTGCTGCGTCGCGCCGGCAAGATACGCGAGTACACGCCGATCGTCACCACCGTGCATCCGTTGCAGGTCATCGACGATCGCATTGCGATGCGCGCGCACGACATCCCGATCGACTTCCTGATCACGCCCGATCAGGTCATCGCCGCGCCGAGCCTGTATCCGCGCCCGCGCGGCATTCTCTGGGATCTGCTGCCCGACGAGCGCATCCGTGCCATCCCGGCGCTCCGCAAGGGGCGGCGCGAGGGACGCGGCTCCCTCACCCCCAGTCAGCTCTGAGCGGTCGTTTCCGCCGGTTGCCTCCCCGGACAGAGTCCGATAGGGAGCCCGGTTAAGCACGCGCACGAAGGAAGGGCACAACTATGGCGCATCCGCAGCAGACCTCTGGCCCGCAGCGCAAGGAAGGCAGCGCACTGTCCGCCATCCTCGGCTGGGGCGGCCTCGCCGTGTTCGCACTCGGCTTCGCCTGGGTAGTGATCGCCCAGATCCGCGGCACCGAGGAGTGGGGCGACCGCGGCAAGGAGGCGGTCGAGATGGTGAAGCAGCTCCGGCCCGACGGCGGCACGGAGACGATGGAAAACCTGCTCAAGGCCTTCTCGCTGAAGGCCAAGGAAAAGGGCGGCTACGTCGGCGAGTTCAGCTGGAACTCGGTGCAGAAGGACGGGCCGGAATACGAAGTCACGCTTCTCTGGAAAGAAGGTGACAAGACCAAGACCGCTCTCTGGCGCGTCGACCTCGAACAGGATGACGTCCGCCCGCAGGGCGACGCGGCGAGCCTGCCGAAGCGCGCGCGCGAAGGTACGTTCGACAGTTGATCCGGCGGCGGGGAGCAGCTCCCCGCCCTGCCCGCGCTCACTCAGCGCGCGCGCTGCTGCGCGCGCTGGAATCGCAAGCGCAACGTGACGGCGCGCTCGGCGTACTCCTCGACCAGGGCTTCCGGGCAGGCATAGACGAAGGCCCGGGTGGCGAGGATGAGCAGCACGATGTCTTCCACCCGTCCGGGAACCAGTGACCGGTCGGGGACGATGTCGCGCCGCACGGCTCCGTAGACGATCGCGCCGAGCACCAGCAGTTTCGGCAGCAGTTTTACCCCGCCGGAAAAGAACAGCCTGCCGTACACGTAGAGCATCAGCGGCACGTACGTCGAGAGCGCGCGCAGGCCGTCGAGACGGAACGCATTGAGCAGCCCGCTGTCGGCGAGGAGCGCCATCAGCACGATTCCGATCGGCAGGAAGGCGCGCCGCAGCCAGTGTGCCCACCAATCCGTGGCGCGCGCCCAGATCACGGTCGTGATGCGCCAGTAGCGCCGCAGCTGGATGACCAGCCCGCGCGTCAGGCCTCCGATCTGTCCGTCCAAAGAGTCACCGCCGGTCGCCAGCGCGACCACCGCCATGGCGGGCGCGACGGCCGACGGCGGCGCCTCCGTTCCCGCTGCCGAAGCCGGGGTCACACTGGCGAAGAGGACGAACAGGCCGATCAGCCCAAGCACCGATGCGTATCCCGTTCGGAGCCGCATGCCCGCACCATGCCCGCCGCCGTCGCGGGAAGTCAAACCAGAATGCCGCGGAGCGGTCCGAACCGTGCCGCAGGGCGGCTGTTGTCAGTCGCGCGTCGCAGCGGACGCTATGCGCTCATGGCGATCGACGACTGATTGACGGCCGGATGACGCGTCGGGTGTCGATCCTGCCCGATGAAGCTGTGGCATATCGCTTGCTGCTTCTTCTCGTCGAGCCGCCGCGGCGTGGCTGGCGGTTGGAGGCTACGGAGGCATGGACGACAACATGAGCGACTTCATCCGTCATCTACGTCGGCAGCTCGGCATGACTCAGGAAGAGTTCGCACACTCGCTCGGCATCACCGTCGGTACGGTGAACCGCTGGGAGAACGGGCGCTTCCGCCCGAGCAAGCTGGCGCGTGCGACGATCCTGGAGTTCGCACGCCGACACGGCGTCACGGTGCAGGGCACCCCCGAGCCGAACGGCAGCGGCCTGCCTTCCGACGACGACAATCCGATCCACTGACTGGCGGCCCTACTCCCGCACGCGGACCACGATGGTGCGTGGGGGGCCGGGCTGCCCGGCGATGTCCCGCACGCGCACGGTCACGATGGTATCGCCGAGCGGGAACGCCATTTCGCTGCCGACGCCGGGACTCGTGCAGAACTGAATCGTCGATGCGGCGTTCGTGAACGCATCGACGCCGAAGGTATCGCGGGTACACGCCTGGGCACTTGCCGCGCGTGCATCGAATCGGCAGGCGAAGTCGTTGATGGCGTCGCTGACCGCCTGCGCGTCGGCGAATGACAGGGGGACGGTCGCCGGAATCCCACCGATCGGCTGTCCCGGGCCGCGGTCGCAGACGACGGTGCTGCCGTTGCCGAGCGGGCGATCGACGAGAATCTGCAGGTCCGGCAGCACGTGCGGATCGGCGGGGTTGCTCGCGAACGTGACACTGCCGGGCCGCAGGCCGGAGACGCCGGGCCGCGCCTCGACGAAGATCAGGAAGCCTCGTGAAGGGCGCACGAACGTCGGATAGCCATCGGACTGCGGACCGATGGGTACCACCGGCATGCCATCGGCCCGTGCCACGCCGAAGGCGGTGATCTGCGGCCCGATCGTGCGCGGCGTCGCGGTCGGCAACGGCGTTCCGGTGCCCGTGCGAGTACCGGTGGCGGTCGGCGCGTTCGTCGGCGTCCGCGTCGCGGTTCGTGTCATCGTTCCGCTGCGCGTCGGCGTCGCGGTGCGCGTCCCGGTCGCCGTCGGTGTGCGTGAAGCGGTTGCGGTCGCCGTGCGTGTGCCGGTGGCGGTTGCGGTCGGCGTGCTCGGCGCGGTCCGGGTCCGGGTAGCCGTTACAGTCAGCGTGCGGGACGCGGTGGGCGTGCGGGACGGCGTCGCGGACCGGGACGGGGTGATGGACGCCCGGGCGGTCGCGCTGGCGCTCGGGTTCGACGAAACGGTGCGGGTCGCCGTGACCCCCTGGACGGTCCTGGTTGGTGATGCGCTTCGGGTCACGGTGCGGGTTGCCGTGCGGCTCGAGCTCGCCGTCGGTGTGGCGGTACGCGTATGCGTCACGGTACGCATCGCGGTTCGGGTCTGCGTTGCCGTGGAGAAGGCGGTTCGGGAGGCCGTCGGCGTCGGCGTCCGCGGCGAGGTTGCCGTACGAGTGCCGGTCCGCGTGCCCGTCGCAGTCGCCGTGCGCACGACGCTCGGCGTCCGCGTCATGGTCGGCGTTCGGGTCGCCGTCGGCGTCCGGGTCGCAGTCCGCGTTCGGGTCGCACTCGGCGAGCGCGTCGGCGTCGACGTCTGGAGTCCACCGCCCGGCGTCGATGTCGACGAGGGTGACCGGGTCGCCGATGGCGTTCGCGTGTTCGTGCGCGTCGCGGTCCTGGTACCCGTCGCGAGCGTGTGGATGAACGTCGGCGGTCCGGGCACCGTCACCGTGGCCGACGCGGTATGGGTGCCGGTGGGCGCGTGTGTCCCAGTCGGGGTCGCGCTCACACCGACGACCGGCGCGGTGGCCGTGTGCGTCGCCATCGCAGTAGTCGCGGTGTGCGTCGCGACCGGCGATGCCGCCGCAGTCCCCGTGGGCACCGCGGTCGCGGTCACCGTCGCGGTCGAGACCGCGCTCGTGCTGGCGCTCGTCGGCGTCGCCGATGTGGTCGCCATTGCGACGAGGGTTGCGCTGACGTTCGCGGTCGGGTTCGCAACCTGCGCCGCGGTCGCACTGGGGTGAAGGCCGGTTGCGGTCACGGTTGGCGTCACCGTTCCCGTGCGCGTCGCCTGCGGTGTCGGCGAGACCGTCGCGCCCGGACTCGGCGACACGACCGCGCTGACGGCGGTAGGCGTCAGCGTTGCCGCAGCCGACGCGCCTGGCGTCTGCGAGATCGTCGGGGGTGCGGTCACCGTCGGCGCCATGGTCGCGACCGCGGCCTCCGTGACCGTCGCCGTCGCGCTCATCGCCACGGGAGGCGTCACCGACGGCGTCGCGGAAGCGGAAGCGGTCGTCCGCCGTGGCGTGGGGACGGACCGCACGATCGCGACCAGGTCGGCCGCACCGGTTCGCCCGTCGCCGTTCACATCACACGACAGCGCAGCATCGAAGAGCGCCCGCGTCGCGAGCGCGAGACGTGCGCGCGGTTCGACCTCCGGGCAGGCACCGCGTGCGGGCACGGCGAGCAATGCCCCGAGCGCCACGGCGCCGCCGATGCCGCGCGCCGTCTGCCTCGCCCTGCCGCGATGTGTCGCGCCCCGCGCCGCTCTGCATCGGCCGAAGCGCTGCACGGGCGCGCGTCCTCTCGCCCGCGCCGGCGATCAGCTCGTGCGGCTGAGCAGGCGCTCCATCTTGGTCCGCACCACGCTCAGATCGACGATGGGTTTCGCGAGGTAGTCGTCACAGCCCGCCGCCAGCGCCTTCTGTTCGTCGCCGGCCATCGCCTGCGCCGTCAGCGCGATGATCGGGATCGACTTGCCGAACTCGAGCTGACGGATCTTCTTCGTCGCCTCCCAGCCATCCATCACCGGCATCTTCAGATCCATGAAGATGAGGTCGGGCGGTGGGGGCGTCTGGACGATCGCAAGCGCCTCCTCGCCGTTGCTCGCTTCGACGATCTCGAAATCGCCGATCCGCTTCAGGCGGTAGACCAGGATACGGCGATTGTCCAAGTTGTCTTCGACCACCAGGATGCGCTTTGCTGCCATGCGTGCCTCGCAACGGACCCGGGGGATGTATACAGCCCTCCCGGTGAAAAAAAAGGCCGGAGTGAGGGGTCCCTCACTCCGGCCCGGCGAAAGGCTCGCCTCAGCTCCGAATCACGGAGCCGGGTTCTGCGGCGGAACCGCAGGGAACTGCGTGATGTAGACCGCGTCACCCTCCGGGCGGAAGCCGACGTGCTGGAGGTTGAATGCCGTCATGGCGAGCGCCGGCGCGCCGACGCCCTGACTGTGGCTTTCCATCGCCACGCCGATCAGGCCGTAGCCCAGCTCGCCGTCGGGGCCCCGGACGCCGCGGATGCGCGTCTGCCCGGTGATCGTCCCCTGGACGCCGACCGAGAAGATCGAGACCGCATCACCGAACGGCCCGGGCTGCGTGTCGATGTCCGACAGCGACACCGACTGGTAGCACTCGACGCGCGTGCTGGTGGAGAAGCGCTGCTCGAACTCGTTGTACACGAGCATCTGCGCCGTCACGGAGAAGTCCGCCGAGTCGGCGGGCTCGCCGAGATCCTCGCTGCACGGCACCAGGGTCAGGTCCGTGGTCACCGTGCTACCGAGCTCGGTCGTGGCGTTCTGGAAGAAGTGCTCGAGGTGCAGCACGTTCGGGCACGGCGCATACGTCGCCGCACACTCGACGCCGTCCGGGGATCCCGGCGGCAGCGACCCGAGGCACAGCGGGCTGCCCGCATCCGGGCTGCCTTCCTCAGTCGCCTCGAAGCCGATGCCGTTGTAGGTCGCCGCCGTCGTCGCGATGCCCCCGGCCGGACCGGGGAACGTCGTCACGAGCGTCGCCTCGATCTTCAGGTCGTTCGCGACCACCGGATCGTCCGCCTCGACCTGCACGCACTTCAGCTCTCCGACGAACGGATCCTCGGTAACGCCGGGCACGCTGCCCTCGGCCTCGCCGTTGCAGCCCGGCCCCGGGAAGGTCGTATCG
Organism: uncultured bacterium; assembly: GCA_965651925.1. GTDB lineage: Bacteria > Desulfobacterota > Binatia > HRBIN30 > CADEER01 > CBFGUK01. Next base: position 8,187 of record CBFGUK010000006.1, read on the forward strand.
CAGGGCAGCGAGCTCAACCCGGTCGAGGCGAGGAAACCGATCGGCTGACCAGGCGTCAGCGTGATGGTGAAGTCGTTCACCAGCCATCCCTGGAGGCACTGCTGCCCGGCCGGGCAATCCGCGTTCGTCTCGCAGATCGGCCCTGCATCGGTACCGCAGTGGCGGTTGGCGTTGACCCACCAGCAGTTCACCTCGATCGCCTCTGCCTGGTTGGTGTTCGTGATCTGGATGAGCGTGTCCACCGCCGGCTCACCCGGGCCGAGCGCCGGGACTCCACCGGTGGTGTGCACGACGACCTTCGGCAGAACCACATAACCCGCGGTGTAGTCCGACTGGGCCACCTGCGCCGCCGCACTGGCCGACCAGCCGAGCAGCACCAGCGACACCACCAGGGCTGCGGCCGAACCGGGCCGGCTGCTCTTCGTGGCGTTGACCGTTCGCATCTCGTTACTCCTTTCGCCGACTGCGCGATCCATCTCTGCACCCATCTCCGCGCCGTGATCGCGTGATCAGTCGAAGTCCGGCAGCCGGATCTCGGTATCGACGCTGACGCACGACGACGGCGCGGTCTCTTCGGTGCAGAACGGCAGGTTGAACGCCGCCGTGTCCGAGGTTCCGTCACCCGCCGTACGCAGCACGTTCGCCACGCCGACGACCGGCGGCACGCCAGTCTCGAGTGGCGCGCGCAGGATCGCGCTCCCGAAGTTCGTGCCGAGGGTGAAGACACCCGTGCCGAAGGTCGGATTGCTCAGCGGCTCACTGAAGTAGCAGTCGAATTCCACCGTGTTCGACGAGCTCAGCGTCTCGAACTCGTCGCGAATCGGATCGGCGCGGAACGCCGTGGCGATCGGCTCGAGGTTCTCGAAGTCCAGGCTGCAGGGAACCAGCGACAGGTTCGTGCTCACCACCGACGGGTCGTTGCCCGCGCCGGCAATCGCCAGGTCGATACCGCCTTCCGACTGGAAGTTCAGATAGAGACCTCCCGGGCACCGGGCGTACTCGACGTTGTCGAGCGACAGGACATTGTCGCCGTCATTCGCACCGCCCGTCGCGCCGCACGGACCGGTGGCATCGAGGCAGCCCGGAATCGCCACCGCATTGTACTTGCTCATGGCGTTCCCGCCCGCCGTGCCGCCGATGGTGCCGACCGTGGCCGTGCCGATGAGCGAGTTGGCGCTCGTCGGCGTGCCATCCATCAGCGTCTCGACGCAGGTGAGATACCCGGTGAAACCCGGCGCCACCGGGGGAACCAGACCGGGGTCGAGACCGGCGGGATCCGCAAACGGATTGACGGCACGACCGGCCGATGCCGCCCAGTGGGTCGGCTGCTGACGCGTCAGAGCGATCTGGAAGTCGGTGATCTGCCAGAGCGGCGCGCCGTTGACCTCATCGGCATTGACGTAGAAGCAATGCGCGTAGGTCATCGAGTTCGTGGTGTTGGTGATCTGGATGACCGTATCGGCGTCATCGTTGACCACCTTGGGGAAGATCAGGATCGAGCCGGGGCGCTCGGTCGAGACCCCCTGTGCGCTCACCAGGGCCGGCAGCGCGAGTGCCCCAATCAGGCTGCCCGCCAGCGCGACGGCTCGCAGTCCCTTCACCGTTCTCATCGGTTCTCCTCCTTCCAATCCGGACCAGGTGGTTCCGCCCCGTTGCCGCGCCGCGGCTTACGGAATGCGGATGATGTCCGCCTGCGCCCGGAAACCGGCCTGATTGAGGTTGTAGCCCGAGCCGGCCTCGCCGCCCTCGGCGTCGAAGGCCAGCGTCGCGGAACCAATCAGGCCACCGCCGACACCGGTGATGCGCGTCTGGCCGGCCACCGTCCCCGACACCGCGGCGCTGAAGATCGAGCGCGTCGGCTGCGAGGTGTCGATCCGCGAAATCGGCCCGTCGAACAGGCACTCGACGAGTCGGCTGGTCGAGAAGCGCTGCTCGAACTCGTTGTACACCAGGAACTGCGCGGTCACGCGCGGCACGCTCTGCGTGAGGAAGTCCTCGGTGCAGGGCACGAGCGTGAGCTCGGATGACGCGGTCCCGTCGCCGATCGGATTGCCCGCGCCATCGAACAGGTGGTTGAGGATCAGCACCTCGGCGCACGCCTGGTACTCGGCCTCCTCGCCACCGATGACGAGCACATTGTTGCCGTCGTTCGCGCCCGCGGTGCGCAGGCCCACGGCGTTGTAGCGCCGCGGGTCGATGCTGTCGCCGTCGACGCGGGTGATCGTGGCGCCGCCCTCGAGATCGTTGCGGCAGGTCCCCTCGTCGCACTGCGCCGGAAGACGGGTGATCGGATCCGACTGAATGCACTTCAGCTCGCCGATGAACGGCGTCTCGCCAACCGGCGGGATGCGCGTACCGGCGTTGGTGCCGGGACCAGTGCAGGTGTTGAAGAGACCGCCCGGGCACGGCAGATCGCTGCCGCTCAGCCCCGCTTCGGCACTCCAGGCGAGCGGCTGGTTGGCGGTGAGGAAGATGTCGAAATTGACTTCAATCCAGCCCGGCAGACAGGCGCCGAAGAAGCCGCCCTCCTGGCATTCCGCCGAGCTGGCGCAGGCGAGCCCGGTGTTCGTGCAGCGGCTGTTGGCGTTCACGTAGAAGCAGTGGGCCGCCACCGGCACGTTGGACTGGTTGGTAATCTGGACCAGCGTGTCCGTGTTCTCGCCGACGACAATCTTCGGCCAGACCAGGACGGCGGCTCCGGTATCCGAGAACGTCTCGGCCTGCGCTGCCGGCGCGGCGACCAGCCAGCACGCGGCGGCGAGCCCCAGCAGACTCAGCTTCTTGTTGGTCAGCATCGTCCTTCTCCTTCTCAACGTTCCGAATACCGGGTCACTGCAGCTGCGTGACGATCGGATCGGCCTCGAAGGTGATCTCGTCGTTCATGCACAGATCGCAGAAATCACCCGCGCCACAGGCGACGTCGTCGGCACAGGGCGCGCCGCTGAAGCGGCAGAGACCGCTGGGGCACTCGCCGTCGCTCTCGCAGCGCTCACGGCCGACGCGGCAGACACCCTCACGACCGAGGCCACCACCGTCCGACGCCAGGTCGACGAGATAGGCGTTGGACGCGGCCGTACCCGGCGCGCCCTCGTCGAGCAACGATGCGGCGGTGTTGTGGAACTCCTCGACGATGGCGAGCACGCCCGAGACCGGGCCGCAGACGCCACCCGCCCCGCAGTCGTCGTCGTCGCTGCACACCGCGTTGACGTTGCCGAGGATGCAGCGGCCCGACCCGCTCGGGGTGATGCGCGTGCGCAGGAAGTCGCTCCCGGTCGGCACGAACCCGAGGTCGCGCAGGTCGTAGTTGCCCCAGCAATCAAGCAGCGTGGCGGCCGAAATCGCCTGCTCGAACTCGTTCGTGTAGACGATCTGCAGCGGCACGACCGCCCCGACTTCCATGATGAAGTCGGCGCGGCACGGCACGACGGTGATCTCCGAGTACACCGGGCAGCCATCCACCCCGTCGCAGATCGAGTCGTCGATGTCAGCCGCCAGGCTCTGCGCGCCCGACGCATAATGCGACACCTCGACCGCCTCGGGGCAGGCGCTGTACTCGACATCGTTCAGCTCGATGATGCCGTCATCCGACGCCGACAGTGCCTCGATGTTGACCGAGTTGTAGGTGCTGATCTGCGGCACGTCGGACTCGAGCGCCTGGATCGTCGCCTCGCCCTTGAGGCTGTTGGCGCCGCTCTCGGAACCGTCCTGATTGACCTGGATGCAGCGCAGCTCGCCACGGAAGGGCTGATCCGGAGCCGGCGGCACCTGGCCGATCTCGAAGATACCCGGGCAGCGCTGCCGCGCGGGATCCTGCGGACCGAGCGGCGGATCGAGGATGCACTCGCCGTCGGCGGGCAGCGTCGGATCCCAGATGCGGCCGGTCGACACGCGCCACATCGTCGGCTGCTGGCGGGTCAGCGCGACGTCGAAGTCGGCCGACTGCCACTGCGGCACACAGACGTTGCCCGGAATAGCCGGGCAGGCGCCGGGCGCCCCCGGCGTCGAGCCGGGCTGGCAGAAGGTCAGCGTGCCCGGAGGGTCCTGGACGCTGCACAGGCCGAGCGCCTGGACGTACTCACAGTGCGCATACGCCTGCATGTTGCTGGTGTTGGAGAGGGTGATGATCGTGTCGCGGGTTCCGTCCGCGATCACCTTCGGCCAGATCACGACGGACCCCGGCTTGTCCGAGGAGACATCCGCCTGGGCTTGCGCCCCCCATAGCGCCATGGCTGCCACCGCCACTCCAAGGCCGTTCAGCCACGGGCTTCGCTTCTGCACTCGCATTGCACGCCTCCTTTCGGTTCACCCATGCGTCGGGGGTCCGAGCGGTTCCCTCAAAACGCGTCTCGCGCTTATCGCAATTTGCTGCTCAGCTGTCAAGCGGAAAACAGGCTGCAAGCGCGGACACCGCAAGGCCTCGGCGGCGCACGCGGTCACGCGGCCCCTTCACCCGCACGGCGCACCCGTGCTGCCATCTCGTCCCGCCTCCCGTTCTCAGCGCCAAAGGACAAAGCGCCACATTCCGGGACGGCTATGCCACAAAACGCGGCGCGGCGAAACTACATTTTGCCGATGTCGGCCGGGAAGGCGCCGGCGGCGCGCTCGCGCAGTCGTTTCGCGCCGCTCACGGCGCGATGACCACCGCAACGGCGCGCCGTTCCTTCGCGCCAACCGGCGCGCGTCAGGGCAGGACGCGGATGATAATCTCGCGACTCGGGCCGAGGTTCCCTGTGACGTCGCGCAGGCGGACGCTGACCACGGTGTCGCCGGGCTGGAATGCGGCGCTCATCGGTACCTGGTAGCAGAACTGCCGGCGCGTGCCGCTGCCGAGATAGGAGAAGTCGCCGAACCGGTTCTTCGTGCACGCAACGGCGGTGGTCTCCTGAATCGAGAAGCGGCACTGCATGTCCTGCAGGGCGGCGGTCACCGCGGGACTGGTGTCGAACACCGGCGGGTCGATGCCGGGCACGCCGCCGAAGGGCGTCGGCGGCGGGCCCTTGTCGCACACGGCCGGGCTGCCGAATCCGCCTGGATCGTGGATGTCGCCGATCGGGCGGCTGAGCAGGATCTGCAGGTCGCCCTGATCATCGCCGAAGGGCAGGATGTTCGTGCCCGGATCGCGGTTCGAGGCCCCGCGGCGTCCTTCGACGACGAACAGGAACTGGCCGGCCGACTGGAGGAACACCTGACGCCCCTGGTCGTCGATGTGCGGTGTCGGGGTCGGCGTGAGCTGACACGCGAACTCGCAGCAGAACGCGCAGCCATCCTGCTTGATTGCGCCGATGTAGCTGATCACCGGTCCCGACAGCGCGCTCGTCGGTGTCGGCGTCCGGGTGATCGTCGGCGTCGATGTCACCGTGCGGGTCAAGGTCGGCGTGCCGGTACGGGTCGGCGTGCGCGTGAAGGTGCCGGTCCGCGTCGGGCTCGGTGGCACCGTCGCGGTGGGCGTCGGGGAAACCGTCGCGGTCCGCGTCGCGGTCCCGGTCGGCGTCGGCGTGCGCGTATGCGTGACGGTAAACGAGAACAGCGGCGTCGCCGTACGCGTCGGGGTGCGGGTCGGCGTCCCTGTACGCGTCGGCGTCCCGGTGAACGTCGTCGTGCGCGTCGGCGACGGAGGCGGTGACGGGGTGTGCGTGCGCGTCGGCGTGCTGCTGCGCGTCATCGTCGGCGTGCGGGTCGCACTCGCCGTCGGCGACGAGGTCGCCGTGAAGCTCGGGGTCGTCGTCACGGTGGGCGTGCGCGTCAACGTCGGGGTGCGGGTCGGCGTCACACTGCGCGTTGGCGTGCCGGTGAACGTGCCGGTGCGCGTCGCGGTGGGACCGAGCGGCGTGGATGTCGGGGTCGCGGTGCGGGTCGTCGTGCTCGTCGGACCGAGCGTCGCCGTGCGGGTCGGGGTCGCAGTGCGCGTCGCACTGCCGGTCGGCGTCGCCGAGCGCGTCGGCGTGCGGGTACGCGTGTCGGTCGGGGTCCACGACCCGGTCGCGGTGCGCGTGCCAGTGGTGGTGCGCGTCGGTGTGCGGGTGACGCTCGGCGAAGCCGTCGGGGTCGCCGACCGCGTGCTGGTCGGGGTGCGTGTTGCGGTGGCACTCGGCGGCACCGTGCCGGTCACCGTTTCCGTCGGTGTCCGGGTGGCGGTCGCGCTGCTGGGCGGCACCGCCGTGGCGCTCCCGGTGGGAGATGCGGTGCTCGACGGCGATGGCGAGCTCGTCGCTGTGGCCGGCGCCGCCGTGGCGCTCGCTGTCGCGGTCGGAGTGACCTCCACACCGCCGGTCGTCGTCGGCGTCACCTCGCCCGGGGCGGTCGCCGTGGCCACCGGCGGCGTGGAGGTGGGGGTGTCCGGCGGCGATGCCGTCGCAGTAGACGATGCCGTCGCTGTAAGTGACGGCTCCGGCGTGTGGCTGGGCGTGTCCGGCGCCAGCGTTGCCGTGCCGGTCGCGGACGCCGTGGCGCTGGCCGACGGGGAGCCGGTCACGGCGAAAGTCGCCGTGCGCGACGGCGAAGCGGTCACAGTCGCTTCAGGCGCGGTCGCGGTGGCTGCGGGGAGCGTCGCCGTCGGGTCGGACGGGGTCGCAGTCGCGCTGCCGGTCGCGACGCTCGTCGCGCTCGCGGTAACGGTTGCCGGCGGCGTCTCGGTGGGCGTTGCGGTCAGGCTCGCGGTAGCGGTCGCTGGCGGCGGTTCGGCGAGGATGTGCAGCAGCGCGACGAGGTCCGGTGCCGACACGCGCCCGTCGCCGTTCACGTCCTCACCGGCGCACGCGCCGCTCGCGAACATCGCGTGCTCGAGTGCGCCGCGATCCGCGGCGTCGGCGACGCCATCGCAGTTCACATCTCCCGCAACCTGCGCGTGAACCGGCACGCTCGCGACAGCGAACACCAGCAGGAACGCGCACAGCGGACGCCTCCATGGCCGCCTCATATCAACGCCGTCTCGGCCAATCCGTCGGTCCGCTCGCTCGCTCCCCACCCCGGGAAGATGGTGTGGGGCCCCGGTATGCGACACCGAATCGGCGAATGCAACGCGACCCTCACGCCGCAGCAGATGCGCCACGTTTGCGCTTTGCTGCGCACCCGCGCGCTTCTCCAGCCGCCCGAGTTTGACGTTGAGGATGGGGAAATCGGCCGCTAGCCTCCGGCGCGCAACGGGAGGCCACGCGATGGATGCACTCATGCCCCTGATCGATGCCGCACGCGCCAACCCGCTCGTCGCCGGCGGCATCGTCGCCGGCCTCGCGCTCGGCTATTTCGTGCTGCAGCGCAAACCGCGCATGCAGCGCGAAGCCGACGAGCGCCTGTCGGCGCTGCGGCGCGATCGCGCCGATCTGTACACCCGACAGCGCCCGCCGCACTGACCGACATCGCGCCGGCGCCGCGCGAAATGCCAGCTTGCTGCTGGCAATTCCGCTACCTTTACGGTAGACATCATCCATGCCATGGGCGCCTGATTCCGCCTTCGACCTGCTCGCCGCGGCCGAGCTGCCGCGCGTCGGTGAGCGCCGGTTCTCGCGTCTCCAGGATGAAGCGCGGCGACGGCGGCTGCGGTTGCGCGAGCTGCTCGACTGGCCGGCCGGTCGCCTGCGCGACGAGCTCGGGCTGCCGCGACCGGCGATCGAACGCCTGTGCACGGCACGCGCGCACCACGAAGCGCGTTGCGCCGCGCTGGCGCGCAGGCTGGCGGAGGCCGGCGTGCGCATCGAGCGTTTCGGCAGCAGCGGCTATCCTTCCGGCTGGGCTCGCCATGGCGAGCCACCCCCGCCACTCGCCTTTGCGCACGGCAATGCCGCCCTGCTGCACCTGCCGATCGTCAGCCTGCTCAGCTCGCGCGTCGTCGGCGAGACGACGGTCACCGCCTCGGCAGTGGTCGCACGGGCAGCGGCCAACGCCGGCTGCGCGCTGGCGGTGGGCGGCATGAAGACCACTCATCGAATCGCCGCCGCCACGGTCCGCGCGCTCGGCGCCGCGCGTCTGATCGTGCTCGATCGCGGCCTGCTCGCGGCGTTTGGCGGCGCCCTCGACCGCGACCCGTTCGGCCTCGGCGGCGGGCGTGTCCCGTTTGACGGGCGGCGCACCCTGGTCCTGAGTCCCTTTCGTCCCGACGATCACGCCGTGCCGCCGTCCGGCCGTCGGCGCGACGCCCTCCTCGCCGCGCTCGGCAATGTCGTCGTGGCCCTCAGCGCCCGCCCGGCGGGCGAAACCGAGCGTGTGTGCCTGCGCGCCCTGGCGCGCGGTCAGCGCGTCTGGTGCTGGGGCGACGCCAACCCGGCCCTGCTCGCAGCCGGCGCGCGTCCGGTCGCGCACGACGATCTTGACGACGCGCTGCAGGCGCTCGTACGCGATACCGCGTCGTCCATGAGCGTTGCCGCCGCCTCGCGGCGGCGCGACTGACGTCAACTCAGCCGGCCGGCTGCAGCTCGAACAACGAGATCTCGCGTGGCGTGAACAGGCGGATGCGCTGGCCGGTCACCCCGAGACCGCAGTTGACGTAGAGGTACGCCTCGCCGCGACGGTAGAGCCCGCGGTCGAACTCGGTGATCAGCTCGGCGAAATTGCGCCGCCGGCCGCCCCGCCACGGCAGCGCGAGCTGCCCGCCGTGGGTGTGTCCCGACAGCGTCAGCGGCACGCCGACGGCAGCGGCCTGGGCGAAGATGTCCGGCCGGTGCGCGAGCAGCAGCACCGGGGCATCGGGTGGAATGCGCTCGAGGAGCTCGGCCAGCTGACCGTCCGAACGCACCCCGCGCGCCCAGTCGCGCCCGCGGTCGTCGAGGCCGATGACGTGCAGTGCCGTGTCCCCGCAATCGAGCGTGACGGCCGTGTCGCGCAGCACGTGGAAGGTGGTCCAGCGCCGCAGCGCGGCGACGACGCGCTCGGCGCCGGTCGCGTGGTCATGGTTGCCGAGGATCGCGCAGACTGCGACGCGGGCGCGCAGCCGCTCGAGCACCGGGAAGCAGGTGGCCATGTCCGCCAGCGGCGAATCGGCGATGTCACCGGTAATGCAGATGAGGTCCGGCGTCGTCGCGTTCACCCGGGCGACGAACCGCTCGAGCTCCGCGACCGAGAGATTCTGGCCGACATGGATGTCGCTGATCTGCACGACGCGCAGCGGGCGGCGGAGTCCGCGTACCGGAATCGTGTGCCGCGTGACGACCAGCTCGTGCTGGCCGCGCGCGTATCCGTAGCCCATCAGCAACGCGACGCCGGCCATGCCGAGCGAGCCCACCCAGCGGAACGCGCCACCGACGCCGGACTGCATGGCGAGCTGCCCCGTTTCGCCGAGCGCGTGGCTGCTGACCGCGCCGAGCACGGCCTCCGCGACCGCGAATGTGCACCAGGCCGCGAACAGGAACCCGGCACAGAAGAGCGAGACGAACGCGGTGGCGGTATAGGTACGGAACGCCAGACCGCTGCGGCGGTGGCGGGTGACGGCGGTGACGGCGCGGTTGGCGGCGTAGATGCCCGCCACGGCGGCAACATGCACAGGCCAGCCGATCACCGCGCCGCCGACGACGACCGCGATCCATGCCACGACGGCCCATTGCGCGGCGCTGGCCAGCAACAGCAGCAGCGGGAAGAAGGACCGGAAGAACGCGCGGGTCAGCGCGGCACGTGCAGTCGCAGACCAGCTCATGACTCCGGCACGCTAGCGGCGGGCATTGGAGCGGGCAAGGTCGGTGCCGTCGAGCGCGTCGGCGGCCGCAAGGCCGTCGCCGGCACCCAGCCGCCCTCCCCACCGGGCGGCTGCCAGTGGAACCAGAGAAACGTCGGGCCGGTCGGCCCGGGCTCGAGGGTGATGCGGATCGGATGCCGGCCGGCCGCGAGCGTTGCACGGCCCTCGTTGCCGCCGCCGAACGCGGCGGCGCCGGCATGGTCGATGATGCGCTGCCCGGCAATGTCGAGCGTCGTGGTGTCGGGATGAAGGCGGAAGTAGTACTCGCCGTCGCGCGGCAGATCGATGGTGCCCTCCCACTCGGCGCGGACGAAGCGGCCGATCGGCGGCTGATCGAGCGGGTACTCGCAGAGCGCGAAGGGCAGGAAGCCGCGGTGATCGGGCAGCCGGTCGGCGGCGGAGTGCGACCAGAAGCGTGCGCGCAGCCCGTACCGTGGCTGCCACGACGCGTCGTGCGCCCGCAGGTGCAGGCGCACGAGATCCACGTGCGGCACGCGGCACACGCGCAGCACGAGCCGGCCGAAGCGGTCGGTCTCGTCGGTACAGCGCGTGCCGGCCGCCATGGCGCGCAACGCGTCGGCAAGCGACGCGTAGGGCTGCGGCAAAAGGTAGATCGCATCGCGGAGCGGTGGCTCACGCGGCGGCAGGTCGTGCTGCAGACGCAGCATGCGGAGATCGTGCGGCTCGTCGAGATAGCGACGTGCCACGAACGGCAGCGCGGGATGCCAGTATGAGGTGGGATCGAGATAGACCGTCGCGTCGGGCCGGTGCGTGGCGAGATACCGGGCCGGCGCCGATTCGTGCGGGAAGAACGCATCGACGAATTGCGGCAGGCGTTCCCGGGCGACGAAGTAGGTCTGCAGCTCGGAAGCGGCGGCAATGCCGGCGGCCAGCAGCATTCCCACCGCGAGCGTGCGCGCGACGCGCCGCGGCAGCGAGTGGCGCACGAGCGTTGCCCCCGTGTCGACGGCTACGCCGATCATCAGCGCAAGCGGCACGATCGCATCGAGCAGGCGGGTCGCATGCGGCGCCTCGAGCGTCACCATGCCGGGCACCAGGGCGATCGCAAACCACAGGAGCACCGCCGCATGCGCAGGCCGGCGCCACCGGGCGACACAGATCGCCAGGCCGAGCGGCGCGAGGACGGCGGCACCGATGCCGAGCAGCGGTGCGAGCGGCAGGTTGTGGCGCGGGTTGTCGTCGCCGAGAAACTGGAACGCGAGCAGGGTGCGCGGGACGGCTGCCGCGAGCTGCTCGAGCCAGTCGGCGCGCAGGAAGAGGACCGTGCCCGCGGCGCGTTCGCCGAAGGCCGCGGGATCGGTGAGCGCGTAGTGCACCATCGGCCACGCCACCAGTGCCGCAAGCGCCAGCGCCGCGGTGATCGCACCCCCGCGCGGGCGCAGGATGTCGCGCCAGGCAATTGCCGCGAGCGCACCGGCGACCAGCGCGCCCGCCGCCCAGAGCCGATAGGTCTGATAGGTGTACGTCCCGGCGCCGAATGCGACGCCCGCCAACGCCCAGCCCGCCGCCGCGCGCGTTCCGGTCGCACGCAGGCCGACGGTGACGCCGATCGCCACCAGCGTCTCGAGCAGCGGCGACATGATCGGCATCTCGCCCCAGCGCGAGTAGTTGAGATGCCACTGCGAGACCGCGAGCCACGCCGTCGCGGCGATCGCGGCCAGCGGTCCGAACCACAACCAGGCGAGCCACGCGACGGCGGCGACGCTGGCCGTGCCGAGCACCGCGGCGGTCGCCCGCAGCGTCCACGGTCCATCCTCCGGATCGCCGAACACGTACGGCAGGGCAGCGAGGTTGACGAACCCGGCACCGAGCCCGGTGCGCACGTCCTCCGGCGGCAGCGCGACCAGCGGACGGCCGCGCTGCGCGATCTGCACCGCCTGGACGCCGTTGAGCGCCTCGTCGATCCACAGCCCGGGCGGCAGCTCGTGCAGACGGTGGAAGCGCACCGCGGCCGCCACGACGACGAGCCCCACGAGCAGCGCCAGCGCGCCCGCCGCACGCGGGCGCCAGCGCCGCCAGCCGCTGCTGGCGGCCGCCGCCCACGCGGCCAGCACCACGGCGACGGCGAGTGCCGCCAGGCCGGCAGTGCGATGCGCGAGCAGGTGCTCCCATTGCACGTCCAACGCGCGGCGTCCGAGCCAGAACTGCCAGACCGCGATGCCGGCGGCGGCACACGCGGCAGCGGCGCTCAGCAGGACACGGTGCGGCGAACGCATGCGCGAGTCTTACCCGCCGGCCGGCGCCCAATGCACGCGCAGCCCCTGTCGACGCGGCCGAACGGCGCCGCGCGTTGCCAGGCGCCGGCGGCCGGCGGTAAGCGTGCGGCAGTCGCATGCGGAGCCTTGGACACATGCTCGCGCAGCTTGCTGCCAGGCACGCCGACCGACCGGCGCTGCGCGTCGACCGGCGGGTCGTGACCTACGCCGAGCTCGACGCCGGTGCGCGCCGTGTCGCCGATGCGCTCGCCCGGCGCGGGGTCTCCGCCGGCACACGCGTCGGTCTGCTGATGCCGAACCGTCCCGACTGGCTGTGCTGCGCGTTCGGCATCTGGCGCCTCGGCGCCGTGCTCGTGCCACTGAACACCCTCTTCCGCGCTGCCGAGCTGGCCGCGGCGCTGCACACCGCCGAGGTCGGCGTGCTGATCTGCGTCGAGCGGTTTCTGCGCCACGACTACCTGCGCCGGCTCGTCGAGATCTCTCCGGCGCTCGCCAGCGACGCGCCCCCGCTGCGCAGCACCGCACTGCCGGCCCTCCGTCAGGTGTTCTGCGACGGCACCGACCTGCCGCGCGGTATCCTCGACTGGCGCGACGTGCTCGCATGCGGCACGGAGGACGCCACACCGTGGAGCGACGCGCTGCTCGACAGCGTCGGGGCCCAGGCGGACGCAGCGGTCTTCTTCACTTCGGGCAGCACGGCGACCCCGAAGGGCGTGGTCCACACGCATGCGAGCATGGCGCTGGCGGCCGAGGGCGTCGCCGACCGCCTCGGGCTCGATGCCGATGACGTGACGTACGGTTACCTGCCGTTGTTCTTCAACGGCGGCACCGTCGGGGTCGCGCTCGCCACGCTGACGCGCGGCGGCTGCGTGCTGCTGCAGGAGACCTTCGACGCGGGCGAGACCCTGCGCCAGCTGGCGGAGCACGGCTGCACGACGCTGTTTGCCTGGCCGCATCAGGCCGAGGCGCTGCGGCGTCATCCGGACTTCGACTGCTCCCGCCTGCACATCCGCAAGGGACCCGGCGCCAACGCACCCTGGGCGGCGGCACTCTTTGCGGCGGACCATCAGGCCGTTGCGACCTGGGGGATGACCGAAACCGGTCCGCTGGCAACCTGCACGCGCTGGGATGAACCGGCAGCCACCCGCGCAGCGTCGCACGGCACTCCGATGCCCGGGCTCGAGCTGCGCATCGTCGATCCGCAGACGCACGCGCCGCTGCCGCCCGGCGTCGAGGGAGAGATCGCCGTCCGTGGTCCGCGACTGATGCGCACGTATCTCGGACACGATCCGCGCGCCTGCTTCGACGGCGACGGATTCTTCCATACCGGCGATGGCGGCCGCCTCGACGCCAACGGACGCCTGCACTTCACCGGCCGCCTGAAGGACGTGATCAAGACCGCCGGCGTCAACGTCGCTGCCGCCGAAGTGGAAGCGGTGCTCGCGGCGCATCCGCAGGTGCAGGCGGTGCACGTCGTGCCGGTGCCGCACGCGACGCGCGGCGAAGACGTCGCCGCCTTCGTCGTGCGTCGCGCGGCGGCGTGCACGGAAGCCGACCTGCGCGCGCACTGCGCCGCGGCGCTGGCGAGCTACAAGGTGCCGCGCCACATTTTCTTCCTCGCTGCGACCGAGCTGCCGACGCTCGGCAGCGGCAAGGTCGATCGTCAGGCGCTGCGGCGGCAGGCGGCCGAGCTCGTGCCGGATCGCGACGACCCGCGACCCCGCTGAACCGCTTCAGTCGCGCCACAGGCCGCGCTGCTGCAGCGCGCGGCGGATGGCGACGAACGTGCGCGCTTCGGCATGGGCGAGCTGTGCCGGTGTCCACCGCTCACCGGTGCGCTCGCTGACGGCGGCGAGGCGCTCGCGCGCCGGCAGCGCCTGCAGCGCGGCGACGGTGCGTGCCTCGTCGTCGAGGTCGATGGCGCCGAGCACGCGCTGCCAGTCCGGCTCGGCGGCCGGACCGACCGCGCGGGCGAGGAAGGCGGTGACGGAGGAGAAGCCGGGTGCGGACATCACCACCGCCGGATGGCTCACTGCGGCGGACGACGGGGCAGCAGCACGCGGCGGCGCAGCGACAACACCGGCTCGCGCTTCTGGTTCCAGCCGCGCGTCTCCACGTACAGCACGCCGCGGTCCCCCTTCGACGACGCGGTCTTCTCCAGCACTTCGGACTCCGCGTACAGCGTGTCGCCGTGGAAGGTCGGGCCGAGGTGGCGGACGAACTCGTACTCGAGGTTCGCGATCGCGGTCTGGCTGATGTCGCGCACCGACATGCCGACGACGATGGCGAACACCAGCGTACCGTTCACGAGACAGCGCCCGTGTTGCGACTGGCTGGCGAAATGGTCGTCGAAGTGGATGGGATTGGTGTTCATCGTCAGCAGCGTGAACCAGGTGTCATCCGCTTCGCGAATCGTGCGCCCCGGCCAGTGCTGGATCACTTCGCCGACGGTGAAGTCATCGAAGTAGCGACCCCACACGTGCTCCATCGCCATGCGCGTCAGCCCTCCGCGGCATCCTTCGGCGGCTGCGGCGGCGCGGGATTCATCAGGTCCATGCCGAGCGTCGACGGAAACAGCGCCGCAATCTCCTCCGGGGTCCAGCGCGTCGCCTTGGTGATCGTCCGCGCCGGCGCCGGGTAGTTGACCAGCGAAATGATGCCGCCCATGACGACGAAGATCTGGCCGTTCACGTCCTTCGCCGCGTCACTCGCGAGCCAGGTTGCGAACGGCGCGACGTCGTCGGCCTCGCGCTGCGGGCGCGGCAGCAGGGTACGCGCCTCGGCCCCCATGCCGGCAATGCCCGCCTTGCTGCGCGCCTGACGCGCCGCGTCGCCGACGGTGGCGGTCATGCGCGTCGCCGCCGCCGGTGCGATCGCATTCGCGGTGATGCCGTAGCGGCCGAGGTCGCGCGCGATGACGCGCGTGAACCCGGCAATGCCGTCCTTCGCGGCGCCGTAGTTCGCCTGCCCCGGATTGCCGTACAGGCCGGACGTGGACGACATGCTGATGATCCGCCCGCCGCGCTGCTCGCGCATGCGCACGGCGGCGTGGCGCGTGCAATTGAACGTTCCCGTGAGGTGGACGGCGATGACCGCGTCGAAATCCGCCTCGCTGAGGTTGAACACCATGCGGTCGCGCAGGATGCCGGCGTTGTTGACGAGGATGTCGATGCGCCCGAAGGTGCGCACCGCCGTCTCGATGATCGCCTCCGCGGCGCGAAAGTCGGTGACCGACTCGTAGCTGGCGACCGCCTGCCCGCCGGCGGCGATGATCGCCGCGACCGTGTCATCCGCCGCCGAGGTGTCGCGTCCCTGTCCGTCGACACTGACGCCGAGATCGTTGATCACCACCGCGGCGCCTTCCGCGGCCATCAGCCGTGCGATGCCGCTGCCGATGCCGCGTCCGGCACCGGTGACCACCGCCACCCTGCCCTGCAACCGGTTGCCCATGCTGCGTCCTCCTCGTCGCCTCAGGCCGGTTTCGGCGGCGCCGGATTTGTCAGCCCGTCCGTCAGCGCCTGCGGCACCAGGGCATCGAGCTCGTCGAGCGTCCAGCGCCCATCCTTGTACAGCGTCTTCACGGCGCGCGGCAGCGCGAGCAGCGCGTACGACGTGCCGGCGCAGAGGAACATCTGCCCGTTCACGTTGGCGGCGAAGTCACTGGCGAGAAACGCGACCATCGGGGCGACGTCCTCGGGCGCGAGGCGCTCGAGATCGCGCAGGCCCGTCTCCTCGCGCACGATGCCCTGCTGCTTGCGCAGCGCGCGCGCCCGGAGCGTCGCTTCGCTGAGCGTCATGCGCGTGCCGGCCACCGGGCAGATGCTGTTTGCCGTAACGCCATAGCGGCCGAGGTCGCGCGCCACGACCTTCGTCAGCCCGCTGATGCCCGCCTTGGCGGCACCGTAGTTCGCCTGGCCGGGATTGCCGAACATGCCCGCCCCGGACGAGAACGTGATGATGCGGCCGCCGCGCTGCGCCCGCATGATCGGCGCGGCGTGCCGCACGCAGTTGAACGTACCCTTGAGGTGCACGCTGAGCACCGCGTGCCACTCCTCTTCGCTCATGTTGAAGATCATGCGGTCGCGCAGAAAGCCGGCACAGGTGACCAGCACATCGAGCCGCCCCCACGTCGAGACCGCCTGATCGATGATCCGGTGCGCCTCGTCCCATCCGGTGACCGACTCGGCATTGGCGACCGCCTCACCGCCGGCGGCACGGATCTCGGCCACCACGGCGTCGGCCGGCGCACTGCTCGGGTCGCGGCCGTCGACGCTGACACCGTAGTCGTTGACGACGACGCGCGCGCCCTGAGCGGCGAGCTCGAGCGCAACGCCGCGCCCGATGCCGCGTCCGGCCCCGGTCACCACGGCCACCTTGCCGCGCAACATCTCTCCCACGTTGTCTGCTCCCTCTGCTGACGGAACGCGCTGTCCGCGCCGACGCGCGCACGGCAACCGACGATCATCCGTCCGTTCAGGCGCGCACGGCGGCACCGCGTTCGTGCTGCGCGGTTGTCTACGCGTGCCCGCGCGAAGCGGTCAAGGCGCCGACATCGGGTCCGCGCGGCGCAGCGGTCCCACCGGCGGCAGGCTCGTCGGCACCGCCCAGGGCCGCCACTGCAACGCGAGCAGGAGCGTGAAGTCGGCGGACTGTTCGACACCGCTCATGTTCTGGATGCCGAGCAGCTGTGCCCCGAAGCGCTCGGACCACGCGAATCCGAGCCCGAATCCGAGCTCGACCACCGTGCCGTCGAGCAGCGCCGCGCCGGTGCCGTGGAACGGGCTGGTGTACGTCGCCTGGTGCAACATCACCGACCAGCGGCGACTCAGCGCGCCATGGGCGGCGAACGACTGGGTGACGATCGGATTGAGCGTCAGGTCGCCGGCCGTGATCGGCCCGACCGGGTAGACGAGATTAGCGTTGGCATAGAGCTGCAGCCGCGCCCATGGCCGATAGTCGGCAGCGAGCCCGGCGCCGACATCCGGCTTGCCGCTGCCGAGCACCTGGTCGGCATCGCCGGTCGGGGCCTTGAACGCCCCACGCACCGCAAGCACCGGCCAGCCGCGCGGCAGGTCGAGCGTGTGCTTCACCGACAGCGTGAGATCACCGGGCTGAAACGTGACCTCCTCGCCCTGGAACAGGACGGTGTCGCCGCGCGCGACGATGAAGCCGCCGAACGTATTCTCGCGGAACAGCTGCCGCTCGGGATTGACCGCATCGAACACATCCTCGACCCAGTCGATCATCGGATCGAGGAAGCCGCCGTACCGCGACAGGAACGGCAGATCGAAGCCGACCTCCCAGTCCTCGGCGAGGCCGTAGCGTGCGCCGAGCACGGTGCGGTTCTGCTCGAACTTCAGGGTCGCATTGATGGCGCCGCCGTGCGTGGCGATGACATTGCTCTCGGCGCTCTGCAGCAGCAGCGCGAAATCGCCGGGCGGCAGCGTACGCGCCGACTCGAACGGCGGATTGAGAAAGATGACCTGCAGCGGGGCGAAGTTTCGTGTCGGCACCGGCGGCAGGTGGAGGAACTCGTCGGCGCGCGCGGCGCACGCGATCGTCAGCAGTGCCGCGACCACCCCCGCCCGCGCGCCCATTGCGGCACCCTAGGCAGCGGGCGGGGCTCAGGGAAGAGCCAATGCGCTACGGTTCGATCGCCTCGAGCTTGCGGATTCCGACACGCACCGAGATGACGAGCACGGTCACGGTGAGTGCGACGACCGCGGCGAACGAGGCCGCGACCGACGCCCAGGTCGCCGGACTGATCGCGGCACCGCGGAATCGCGCGGAGAACACGGCATAGACCGGCCACGCCTCGAGCACGACGACGGCGCCGATGAACGACATGCAGAGCACCATGTAGACGAGGCCGCCCGCACTGGCGGCAACCGCCGCGGCATTGTCGGCATCCAGCCGCGGGTACGCCGCGCCGATCGCAAGGGCCAATCCGACGATGGCGAAGACCATCGCGAACAGCGTCGCGCCCGAGAGCCAGACCATGAACGGCATGACCTGCAGATACGAGTTCGTCGCCTGGACGAGCACCTGACCGAAGACCAGCAGCGGGACCGCCCCGACCCAGAACTTCGCCCAGAACAGCCGGCGGGCCGGCAGCGGTGCCCCCTTCACGAGCCACAGCGCCCGTCCCTCCATGCTGAACGAGGGGAACACGAAGCGCGCCGCCACCGAAGCGATCACGAAGGCGGCGAGCGCGAGATTGAGGAACGCGATGACGTTCTTGAAGTAGAACGTCACCAGCGGACTGCCGTTCAGCGGCAGGACGCTGAAGTTGTAGAGGTAGACGACGACCAGCGCGCCGAGCAGGATCAGCTGTGACCACTGGCTCGTATCGCGGAAGAACGTCTTCACTTCCTTGATGACGAGAATGCGCGTCTGCAGCGGAAACACCGCAACCAGGGCCCCGAGCAGGCGTTCCCAGAGCGCGCGTTGCGTGAAGCGCGCCTGGCGTCCCTCCTGCGCCTTCGTCCAGCCGGACAGGAAGCTGCGGGTGACTACCGCTTCGCACGCCATGACCGCGACAGCGGCGGTGGAGAGCAGCAGGGCGAAGTAGAAGAGCGGACTGCCATCGCGCTGACCGAGCAGCGGGAAAAGCACCTCCGTCGCCCAGGTGCTGGGCAGAAACAGCGAATCGGGCGTCTGCATCGCCGCGAGGAAGGCGCCGAAATCAGCAAAGCCCTCGGGATTCACCAGCCGCTCCGGGCGCACTAGGCGGAAGAGCAGATAGAGCAGTGCCACCGCGACCACCGACAGCAGCACGAGGATGTCGCGGGTGCGCCGCGCCGGGAACACGTTGACCAGCAGCGTGGTGGTCAGCACGCCGATGGCGGCGGGGATCAGCACGAACGGCGGCAACACGAGCGCCGTAGCGACATAGAAGAGCGGCCCCGTGGCGTGGGCGACGCCATAGGCGAGGAATGCCGGCAGCGCGAAGAGGAGCAGCATCCAGGAGGAGTCGATCACCGTCTCGGCGAACCGGACGTAGAACAGCTGGCGCACCGAGATCGGCGCCGCCACGAGACGATCGAGCTCGCGCGACAGGAAGAAGCTCGAAAGCGAGGTGACGATGTTGGAAAAGAGCAGGATCGAGAAGAAGGTGATGAACACCATGCCGAGCAGCTTGTACGTCAGCACGGGCCCGAACTCCGGCACGCTGGCGAAGTAGGAGAGCGCGCGGAAGAAGAAGACGAAGATCGCTGCCGCGAACGCGGTGGCGAGGATACCGAGGCCGCCGAGGCGCCAGCGCCCGCGCCGTGACAGGAGCCGCCACCGGTTCTGCAGCGCGAGCCGCCGCGGCGCGAGCAGCTGCGCCAG
This sequence comes from uncultured bacterium, assembly GCA_965651925.1. Lineage (GTDB taxonomy): Bacteria > Desulfobacterota > Binatia > HRBIN30 > CADEER01 > CBFGUK01. The sequence goes on from CBFGUK010000006.1 coordinate 27,417, forward strand.
GCGGCGCAAGGCCGGGCGCGTTGCGCCCGCCCCGCCCAGCGCGGCGGGCAGATCGACCGGTTCGAGCGCGCTGCCGCCGGCCATCGTCACACCGCCGCGGCCGCGCCGACCGGCGCGTCGAGCTCGGCACCGGTCAGGTGCAGGAACACGCTTTCCAGCGTCGAGTGGGGCTCGCGGCCCGCCTGCGCGCGCAGCTCGTCCACCGTGCCGAGCGCGATCAGCCGGCCGCGCTGGATGATGCCGACGCGGTCGCAGAGCTCCTCGGCGACCTCGAGGCTGTGGGTCGACATGAATACCGTCGCACCGCTCGCCGCCGTCTCGCGGAACAGCTGCTTGAGCAGTCGCGCGCCCCGCGGATCCATGCCCACGGTCGGCTCGTCGACGATCAGGATGCGCGGTGCATGCATCAGCGCGCCGGCCATGACCAGCCGCTGCTTCATGCCGTGCGAGTAGCTCTCTGCCAGTTCCCCGCGCCAGTCGGCGAGATCGAACAGCTCGAGCAGGCGCTCACGGCGCTGGTGCTTCAGCGCCGCGTCGACGCCGTAGAGATCAGCGGTGAAGTCGAGATACTCCGCCCCGGTGAGCTTCTCGTAGACGTGCGGCCGGTCGGGCACGAAACCGCAGAGCGCCTTGGCGCGCAGCGGCTCGCGATGCAGGTCGAAGCCACCGAGCGTCACGGTTCCGGCACTCGGCTGCAGCAGTCCCATCAGCATGCGGATGGTCGTCGTCTTGCCGGCGCCATTCGGGCCGAGGAAGCCGAAGATCTCGCCGCTGCCGACCGACAGCGTGAGACGATCGACGGCCATGGTGCCGCCGTAGCATTTCGTGAGGTCGCGCGTTTCGATCATCGTCGCTCCATCGTGCCGTGAGACCGGCAGGGCAGCAACTTCGATGCCGCCGCGGATTCCGGCAGGTGATCGATCGGCGACTCGATGTACCGCCGCCGCAATGGCGCTCAGCGGCGCCGGGGCGTACCGCGACCCGATGCCTGCCGGTGTGCGCGCCGGAACCCATGGCCTGCCTCGAGCGGCAGTTCGACATTGAGCGCGACCCGGGCTTCGCGCCGCGGCCCGGCCCAGCGATAGCGCGCGAGATCGACGCGTGCGCCGCGGAAGACGATCCCTTCGAGTTCGAGCAGCTGCCGCTGCAGGTCGGGCCGCAGTATGTCGCCGCGGATGCTGATGCCGCCGGCGGCGTTGATGACGCGCTGCCACGGGACGACCCGTGCCAGCGCCGGCGTCAGCTGTGCGAGCGCCGTTCCGACCGCGCGCGCCGCGCGTGGATGGCCGAGCACCGCCGCGACCTGACCGTAGGTCATCACGCGCCCGCGCGGAATCCGGCGCACCAGCGCGTACACGGCGCGCGCGAACTTCGGCCGTTGCGGTTCCGCCGCGCGCCGGCGGCGCGGCGGGCGCTGAGCCGCCGCCATCTCAGCGGGGAAAGACCTGCGTGAACGGATGCACCTCGACGCGCTCGAAGATGCCGTTCACGACGTAGGGGTCGCGGCCGACCAGTTCCCAGACCGCGCCGAGCGAGTCGGCCTCAATCACGATCAGGCTGCCGGCGCCGTCGGCGAGCGGTCCGGCGAGCACAACTTTTCCCGCCTGGGCCAGCGGTTCGAGGTGCGCGAGGTGCGCGGGCCGGTGTGCCGGCCGCCGCTCCTTCGCGTCGCGCGCGTCGTGGCCGATGATGACGAACAGCATGGTGGGGCAGGTAGCAGATCGCGGGGTGCGATGTCAGCTGCGACAGGCGCAGACACCCCGCTGAACGCACGAAGGCCCGGGAGCGCGTGCTCCCGGGCCTTCGGGTCGGGTCAGGTCAGGTGATCAGGGCAGCGGGATCGTGATCCGGTCGCCCTGCGGCCGCGAGCCCTGGAACTGCACGTTCGCCGCCGTCGTCTTGACGAAGGGGTTCACGCACGTGGCACCGCCGCAATCGGCATCAGTTGCGCAGAGCTGCACATCCGGACGCGGAACCGAGGAGCCGCCCTGGGCGACGTCGACGCAGGTGCCCACGCCCCAGTTCTCACCCAGCACCGCGAGAATCCCGCGTGCGTCGTACCCGTCGACATCCGGCCCGGCGACCGAGCGGAGGCGCGACATGCCGGTGAGCGTTCCCTGCACGCCGACGTTGAAGATCGAGAAGGCATCGCCCTCCGGGCCCGGGCGCGTGTCGATGTCGGACAGCGGCGTCTCCTTGTAGCAGTCGACTTTCGTCGAGGTGGAGAAGCGCTGTTCGAACTCATTGTAGATCAGGAACTGGATCGTCGCCCCCGGCGAGTTGCCCGTCTGCAGCAGGTAGTCGCGCTCGCAGGGCACGATCGTCAGATCGGACTCGACCGGACCGCTCACCTCACCGTCGTGCGTCACGACGTCCGCACCGTCGAAGAAGTGATTGACCGTCAGGATGTTCGGACAACCGACGAAGCGCGCCGGATCGACGGCCTCGCTGAACACACCGTACTCGGCATCCGGACCGCCGATATTGAGCACGTTAGGGTTCCCGTCCTGACGGCCCTCGATCGCCTTGATGCCGATCGCGTTGTACTTCGCGACATCGATCTGATCGTCCACCGCCGTGACGATCGACGCCTCGCCCTTGAGGTCGTTGCGATCGGCGGGCAGCTCGGTCGTCACGTCCACCTGGATGCAGAGGAGCTCACCCGTGAACGGGTCCTCGGTCACCGGCGGGATGCTGCCGTCATTGAACTGCGGCGGCGAGCCCTGCCCCGGCGTGTTGGCCAGCGGCAGCGAGGAGAGCCCGTCGTTGATCGACCACGAGATCGGCTGGCGCTTGGTCAGCGTCAGGCGGAAGTCGGTCTCCTGCCATCCCGGCACGCACAGGCCGCCGGCCGGACAGACGTCACGGTAGTTCGCCTCCGTGCAGATCGTCTCGGGCGAATTGCTGCAGTGCCCGTTGGCGTTCGTGTAGAAGCAATGCACCTTGGTCAGGAACTCCGAGGTGTTGGTCAGCTGGATCAGAGTATCCGTGCCGGAGGAGGTGCTCACCTTCAGCTTCGGATACAGCACGATCGCGGCCGATTCGTTGGTCGTCACGCCGGTCGGGTCGATGACGCGCGCCCCTGCCGTCCCCACGGCGAGCAGCACCGCAGCCGCTGCGAGCGCCCCCCGCCAGATCCCCATCTTCGTGCTCATCACTTGTCTCCTTTCCTCACCCGTGGAGAACACTGCTCAACCGATCCCGTTCAGAAACTCTCGGGGATGGTGATGATGTCCACCACCGGCCCGCCCGGCAGATCCACAGTCGCGTCGTAGCGGTTCCCGTTCTGCTGCAGGTTCCATGCGCCACGCGCGACGGTCCCGTCACTGATGTAGTGGTACTCTTCCGCGATCCCGAGCACGCCGCCGTCGAGGTCGACCGGGCTGACGCGGGTGAAGGCCGACCCGCTGCCGAGCACGCCGACCCCGAAGACGCTGTTCTTGCTGCAGAAGCCCGCGGCAGCATCGATGCACTGCACGTCGGTGACGCACGGCGCGCCGGTCAGCGAGCACGCGCCGGTCGGCGCATCGACGTCGGACAGTCGGAAGGAGTCGTAGCACTCCACCGTCGTGCTCGCCGAGAACATGTTCTCGAACTCGTTGACGATCGCGAACTGCACCGTCACCTCGCCCGGCACCTGGTTCTCGAAGTCCTCGCTGCACGGCACGAGCGTCAGATAGGTGCGGATCGGGCACTGATCGTCGGCGCAGGCGTCGGGGTTCAGCGACGTGACAACGGGGTTGGTCGTGCCATCGACGAAGTGGTTGACGTAGAGCTGATTCGGGCAGGCGTTGTACTCGCCGTCGTTTTCCGGCGTGTTGTTCAGCAGGAGCTCGTTGGCGGGCGCGTCGCCGGCGAGATCGGGATTGGCCAGGATGGCCACCGCGTTGTGCTTGCTCACGTCGCCATCAGCGGCGCGGATCACGGCCTCGCCCTTGAGGTTGTTGCCACCGAACGGCGTGCCCGAAGCATCGATCTGGATGCACTTCAACTCGCCATCGAAGCCCGGCGGCACCGGCGGAATCGCACCGGGATCGAGACCGGCACCGTCGGTGCCGAAGTCATCCGACGGGTTCACGCGGCGGCCCTGGCTCGCGACCCAGTGGGTCGGCTGCTGGCGGGTGAGCCAGATATGGAAGTCCGTCACCTGCCAGAGCGGGTTGCCGAGCGGATCAGGCGCACCGTTCACATAGAAGCAGTACGCGTGCACCAGGTTGTTGCTGGTGTTGCTGATCTGGATCACGGTATCGCGGCCATTGAGGCCGTTGTCGAGCAGCGTGTTGCCGTCGTACACGACCTTCGGAAACACCAGCACCGAACCACTGACGTCCGTCGAGACTTCCGCCCGCGCCACCGAGGCCAACGCCAAGACGCTTCCCAGCACTCCGCAGAGGCCCCACACACAGCGCATCCCCAGTGCCTTGCTCATCACCCGTCTCCTTTCGTGGCGGAGAAGAATCTCGCTCTCCTGAACCGCCGCAACCTTGTCCGACACCTTCAGAGTCGTCATTCGCGCACACCGACGAGCCGAACTGCTGGGTCGGCTGGTCGAAAGCTGCCTCCGATTACTCGAAGGCCTTGAAGTTGTCAAGCGGAAAAGGGCTGTCCTTCTTGCATGAACCCGCCGGTCCGCGCCGCTTTTTTTCCGTGACAAGGGCCGGTCGCCCACGGCAGCGGCGATTTCTTGACCCCCGGGCAGGCGGCTGGTAATCCGGCGCGACATTTTTTTGGCCACAGCGTCCCTGAGCGCGCCGAATAAAGCGGCCGCGTCGCAGTCTGTGCCACAGCGGGAGGTTTATTGATGTTGCGTACCGGATGGGCGTGTGGAGTGAGTGCGCTGGCGCTGGCCGTGCTGGCCGGCTGCTCGGCGATGGGGCGCGGGGGCACGAAGGAGGGAGCAGCGGGCGCCGCCGCGGCTCCGGCACCGATGACGTACACGGATGCGAGCGCGGGACTGCCGTCGGGGCGGATCTGGAAGTCGCAGGTAGCGCTCGGCGACGTGAATGCCGACGGCAATCCCGACATCGGGGTCGTGTCGCGGCTGGCCGACGGCCCCTGGATCTTCGTCGGCGACGGCCAGGGAAACTGGCGCGAGTTCGCCAACGGGCTGCCGCGTGAGCCGTTCTGCGGCGGCGGCATGGATTTCATGGACGTCAACCAGGACGGCATCGTCGACGTCGCGATTTCCGATCACTGCAAGGGCGTGTACGTCTTCCTCGGCGACAACCAGGGCAACTGGCGCACCGCGTCGTCGGGCCTGCCGACGATCGGCTCGGAGGATGTCGCGCTGGGCGATTTCAACAATGACGGCTGCCCGGATCTCGCGTCGGTCGCGGCGGCCGAAGAGGGCGTGCGGGCGTTCACCGGCAACTGCAAAGGCGTCTGGAAGGAATCCTCGACCGGCCTGTCGAAGACCGAGTGGGGCAACGCCGTCGAGCTCCAGGACGTCAATGCGGACGGCAACCTCGACATCATCGCCGCGTATTCCGCCGGGCCGCGCGTCTGGCTCGGCGACGGGAAGGGCAACTGGACGGAGGCGTCGCAAGGCCTGCCGGCGCCCGAGATCCATGGGCTGTACTGGGGAATCGCCGTCGGCGACCTGAACGGCGACGGGCGGCTCGACGTCGTCTCGGGCTCGCAGATGCCGCCACTGCCCGAGGGCTGCGGCGCGCCGGGCGCGCCGGTCTGTGCCGGCGGCGGCGTCGAAGCGTATCTCCAGCAGCCGGACGGCAGCTGGGTGTTCGCCAATGAGGGCTTCCTGCCGATGAATGCGCTCGGCGTCGCGATCGGCGATCTGAACGGCGACGGCAAGGCCGATGTCACCGCCGTCGGCAAGCGCACGCTCGACGAGATCGGCGGCGTGTACGGCGTGTACACCTATCTCGGTGACGGCACCGGCAAGTGGACGCCGGTAGCGCCCGAGGGGCTGCCGCAGCACGGCAAGGAGCGCGCCTGGGGCGTCGCCATCGCCGACATCAATCAGGACGGCATCAACGACATCGCCGTGGCCTTCGGCGACGTCGTCTCGCCGACCTGGCGTTCGGGCAAGAACCCGCAGGCAAGCGGCGACGCGAAGGCGGCGCCGCAGCGCGGCAAGTTCGGTTCGATCGGCGTCTGGTTCGGACGCCTGCTCGGCCGCTGAGCCTCACTCCTCGGCGGGGCGTGCACCGCGACGGCGGTGCACGCCATCCGCCGCCCGACGCGGCGCCGCCGCGTTGATTCCCGTCCGGCACGCGACCATGATGCCGGCGTGAAGCGCCTGCTCGGCTACCTGCGCCGCTACGCGACGCGCTATGCGGCCGGCGGCGCGTGCCTGCTGGTCACCGCCTCGCTCGCGATGGCGGTGCCGTACCTGCTCAAGCGCGCCATCGATGCCATCGCGCGCGGCGAACCGTACGCAGTCGCCGCACGCCTCGCCGCGGTCATCGTCGTCATCGCCGTCGTGCAGGCGGTGACGCGCACGCTGTCGCGTGCGCTGATCTTCAACGTCGGCCGCGACGTCGAGCGCGACCTGCGCAGCGACCTGTTCGCGCATCTGCAGCGCCTCCCGCTGGCGTACTACCAGGTGCAGCAGACGGGCGACCTCATGTCGCGCCTCGTCAACGACGTCACCGCGATCCGCATGCTGCTCGGCGTCGGCATGCTGAACCTGCTCAACACGCCGCTCTACTACGCCTACGGCGTGACGATCATGCTGATGCTCGACCCGCTGCTGACCGTCCTCGCCCTGGCGCCCTTCCCCGTCCTCCTCGTCGGCGTCAAGCGCGTCAGCCGCCGCCTGATGGAGCAGACGCTGCGCGTCCAGGAGGGACTCGCCGGCCTGAGCAGCGCCGTGCAGGAAAACATCAGCGGCATCCAGGTCGTCAAGGCGTACGGTGCCGAACCGGTCGCGGTGACGCGCTTCACGCGCCTGAACGACGATTTCACCCGCCAGAGCGTCGAGCTGGCGCGCATCCGCGGGCGACTCATGCCGCTGATGCGCCTCGCCTCGGGCGCCGGCACGCTCGTCGTGCTGTGGATCGGCGGCTCGCAGGTGATCGCCGGCCGCACGAGCCTCGGCGATCTCGTCGCCTTCATCGCCTATCTGAACCTTCTCGCCTGGCCGACGATGGCACTCGGCTGGATGCTGTCGATCGTGCAGCGCGGGCGCGCCGCCCTGCTGCGTCTCGAGCACATCTTTGCCACCGAACCGGCGATCGCCGATGCCCCCGACGCGACGCCGCTGCCCGTCGTGCGCGGACGCATCGAGTTCCGCGATGTGTCGTTCACTTATCCGTCCGTCGACGACCACCGCACGCCGGCGGTGTCGCACGTCTCGATCACGCTCGAGCCCGGGCAGACGCTCGGCATCGTTGGCCGCACGGGCGCCGGCAAGAGCTCGCTCGTCCATCTCCTGCCGCGTCTGTTCGACGTCAGCGACGGCGCGGTGCTGCTCGACGGCCGCGACGTCCGCACGCTGCCGCTCGCGCAGCTGCGCCGCGCCGTCGCGCTCGTGCCGCAGGATCCGTTCCTGTTCTCGACGCGCATCCGCGACAACATCGCGTTCGCGCTCGACGCGCCCGACGAGCAGCGCGTCCGCGCCGCGGCCGAGATCGCCGGCGTCGCCGCCGACATCGAGGCCTTTCCGCACGGCTATGACACGATCATCGGCGAACGCGGCATCACGCTCTCCGGCGGCCAGAAGCAGCGCCTGACGCTCGCCCGCGCCATCGCCACCGAGCCGCGCGTGCTCGTGCTCGACGACGCGCTGTCGAGCGTCGACACACGCACCGAGCACGCGGTGCTGAGCCGCCTGCGCGAGGTCGCGGAGGGCTGCACGCGCATCATCATCGCCCACCGCGTCTCCATGGTGCGCGACGCCGACCGCATCGCGGTGCTCGCGGACGGCCGCCTCGTCGAGCTCGGGGACCACGCGACGCTCATGGCGCGCGACGGCGCCTACGCCGAGTTGTACAGCCAGCAGCAGCTCGAAGAGGAGCTCGAGGCGCTGTGAGTGCCCCCGCCGCCGATCTCCACCGGGAAACCGATCTCGGCAAGGCCTATGACGCGCGCCTCATGCGCCGCCTGTGGGTGTACATCCGCCCGCATCGCGGGCGGTTCTGGGCGGCGATGCTCTGCCTGCCGCTCACCTCCGCGTGTTCGCTGGCGCAGCCCTATCTGCTGAAGCTCGCGATCGACGAGGCGATCGCGCAGGCCGACACCGGCGGGCTCCTGCGTCTCGGCATCCTCTACGGGATCGCGATGCTGGCCGAGTTCGCCCTGCTCTACCTCCAGTACACGCTGACGATGACCGTCGCGCAGCGCAGCCTCGCCGCGCTGCGCGTCGATCTCGTCGCGCACCTGCAGCGCCTGCCGGCCCGGTTCTTCGATCGCAACCCCGTCGGCCGGCTGGTCACGCGCCTGACGACCGACGTCGACGTGATCAACGAGATGTTCGCCGCCGGCGGCCTGACGATCCTGATCGACGTCGCCACGCTGCTCGGCATCATGGCCATCATGCTCGCCATCGACTGGCACCTCGCCCTCGTCACGCTCAGCGTCGTGCCGGTCGTGCTGCTGGCGATCAACTACTTCCGCATCAAGGCGCGCCACAACTACCGCCTCATCCGCGACCGCCTCGCGCGCCTGAACGCCACGCTCCAGGAATCGATCGCCGGCATGGCGGTGATCCAGCTCTTCGCCCGCGAGCACGCCAGCCAGGCGCGCTTCGACCGCCTGAACGACGACGTCCGCGACGCGAACCACAGCGCGAACGTCTACGAGGCGGCGCTGTTCTCGATCGTCGAGGCGATCAGCGCCATCGCCATCGCGCTGATCCTCTGGTACGGCGGCGCCGGCATCGTCGGCGGCACGCTCGCCTTCGGCACGCTCGTCGCCTTCATCGAGTACATGCAGCGGTTCTTCATCCCGATCCGCGACTTCTCGACGAAGTACGCGGTGATGCAGTCGGCGATGTCCTCCGCCGAACGCATCTTCGAGCTGCTCGACCAGCCGGTGCCGATCGCCAGCCCGGCCGCGCCGCGCGTGCCGGCGGTGACGCGCGGGCACATCGCGTTCGAGCACGTGTGGTTCGCCTACACCGGCGAGGAATGGGTGCTGCGCGACGTGTCGTTCACCGTCGAGCCGGGCGAGACGGTCGCACTCGTCGGACCCACCGGCTCGGGCAAGACGACGATCATCAAACTGCTCAACCGCACGTACGACGTGGCGCGCGGCCGCGTGCTGGTCGACGGCATCGACGTGCGCGACTGGGATCTCGCGGCGCTCCGCCGCCGAATCGGCGTCGTGCTGCAGGACGTCTTCCTCTTCTCGGGCTCGGTGCTCACCAACCTGACGCTCGGTCGCGATGACGTCTCCGCCGAGCGGGCCCGCGCCGCCGCCGTGGCCGTGCATGCCGACCGGTTCATCCGCGCCCTGCCGCGCGGCTACGACGAGCTGGTCCGCGAGCGCGGCAACAACCTGTCGGTGGGCCAGCGCCAGCTGCTCTCGTTCGCGCGTGCCCTCGCCTACGATCCCGCGGTCCTCGTGCTCGACGAGGCGACATCGAGCGTCGACACCGAGACCGAGCTGCTGATCCAGGACGCCCTGCGCCGCCTGCTCGCCGGCCGCACCTCGCTGGTCATCGCGCACCGGCTGTCGACGATCGAGGACGCCGACCGCATCCTCGTGCTGCACGGCGGCGAGCTGCGCGAGGCCGGGACGCATGCCGAGCTGCTGCGCCAGCGCGGCCTGTACTACCGGCTCTACGAGCTGCAGTACGCGCGCCCGGGCGCGGCCGCGGCGCCGCAGCCGGCCGCCGTCTCATGAGCGGCTGGCCGCGCACCGCGCACCTCCTGCTGCTCGCCGGCTGCGCCGTGACGCTCGGCGGCTGTGCGGCCGGCTACGTGCTGCGCGCCGCCTACGAGGAGGCGCGCGTCCTCTGGCGCCGCGAGCCGATCAGCACCGTGCTCGCGCGCCCCGATCTCGATCCCGGCACGCGCGCCCAGCTGGAGCTGGTGCTCGCGGTCCGCCGCTATGCCGCCGACGAGCTCGGGCTGCGGGTCGGAGGCAGCTACACATCGGTCGCGCGCGTCGACGCCGACCAGATCGTGCACGTCGTCACCGCCGCACCGCGCGACCGCCTCGAACCGAAGACCTGGTGGTTTCCCATCGCCGGCCGGGTCCCCTACCGCGGGTACTTCGAGCGCGCCGATGCCGAGGCGTTCGCCGCCGCGCTCGAACGCGAGGGGTACGACACGCTCGTCCGCCCCGCGGTCGCGTTCAGCACGCTCGGCTGGTTCGACGATCCGGTTCTCTCGACCATGTTGCGCGGCGATCACGCGCAACTCGCCGAGACGATCGTGCACGAGCTGACGCATGCGACGCTCTACGTGCCCGGCCACGCCTCGTTCAACGAATCGTTCGCGCAGTTCGTCGGCCTGCAGGGCGCCGAGCGCTTCTTCCAGGCGCACGGCGATGCCGCACACGCCGCGGCCTGTGCCGCGCGCTGGAGCGATGCCCTGACGTTCTCGGCACTGCTCGAATCGGTAATCGCGCGCCTCAGCGCCGCGTACGCTGCCGGCATCAGTGCGGCCGACCGCGGAGCGCTGTTCGCCGACGCACAGGCGGACGCCGCCCACCGGCAGTGGCTGACCGCGGACTACGCCGGCTTCTGGCGCCGGCCGCTGAACAACGCCGTGCTCGTCCACGATCGGCTGTATGCCGACCGGCTCGCCGCGTTCGATACCCTGCTCGCCTGCCACGACGGCGACCTGCGCGCGGCGATCGCCGCCGTCCGCGCCGCGCGCGACGCACGCGATCCCTGGGATGCGCTGCGCTGCGCGGCACGCGCGCCGGCCAGCGCGGCAGCGGCCGGCTGACGCCGCGCCCGGCGCACCAGTCAGAACGTGCCGAAGCTGCCGCGATCGGCGGCGCTGCCGAAGCCGGCGAGCGAGAACTGCGCCTGGACCTGCACCTCGTTCGGGTTGCGGGTATCGATGACGCCGAGGTTCAGCGCCCAGCAGTCGCAGGCCGACAGCAGGCGGATGCCGACGTAGTTCTCGAGGAAGCTGTCGGCGTTGATGTCGTAGCGCATCGCGTAGAGGAGCCCGAACCGGTCGGTGATCGGCAGCGAGAAGCTCGAGTCGAGCAGCTGCAGGATGCTGTCGGTAATGAAGCGGTACTCGACGTTGAACGTCCCGCGGGTGATCAGCCGCGGCCGCACCGACGGATCGAGCGTCGCGAGCGGCTCGCGCAGCCGCACCCCGACGGTCGCCGACGACACGTGATTCTCGCTGGCGTCGTAGGTCGTGTAGGCGCGCACGGCGGTGATCGGACTCGGGTTGATGCGCAGCAGCACGTCGATGTCGGAGAAGTGATCGCCGCGGCCGGGATTGATCGGCTGTCCGGTCGTCTCGTCGAACGCCGAGGTCGGCGGGATGTCGCGGATGACGTCGTAGCTCTGCGCGATCGACAGCCGCGTCAGCTCGAACACGTCGCCCGGCGTGTCATCGCCCCCCGCCGCCCAGCGACCGAGCAGCCGGGTCGAGAAGCCGTACGTGAACAGGCTGCGCCGGTTGATCCGGTCGATGCCGTCGAACACCGGCAGATCGGACTGGTCGATCGGCGGCACGTAGAGATACTCGAGCTGCGGCTCGATCGTGTGCTTGAGCTTGTCGAGCCCGAAGTGCGGGAAATCGAACACGCGCGCGACCTCGGTGCCGAGCAGGCCGCGCACCTCGACGGTCTCGCGGCTGCTCGCCGACGGCAGGTCGATGAACGGCCCGTCGATCCGGTTCTGCCCGGTGAACCCGCCGGCCATCTCGTTCTCGGTCAGCCCGTAGGCGGTCTCGCGGAACGCGGCACGGATCGACCCGAACACCGAGCGGCCGAGCGGCAGGCGCAGCTGCAGCGCCGGCTTGATGTCGCCGCGCACGCCGGCAAGCCCGAGCGAGCGCTGGAAATTCGTCACGCTGCCGGTGACGTCGCCGAGCAATCCGAACCCGAACAGATGCTGGCTGATGAGCCGCACTTCGGGCAGGCGCTGGATGACCAGCGATTCGCGATCGGCGGTGCGCACACAGTCGTCCTCGGGCGTCGGCACGCAGCCCGGTTCGAGCGACTCGACCGCCGGGCCGACGAGATCCTGGTAGTACACCGCGTCGACGGTGAGCGCCGCCCGACGCCACTCCTGCAGCACGCCGGCCTGCGAGCGCGTGAACGGGCGCGTCCGCAGATCGACGTCCTCGCGCTGGTCGACGGTGAGCGTGTTCATCTCGCGCAGGAAGAGGTCGTCGCCGACCAGCAACAGATCGGCGTAGGCGGACAGCCCGCTCGCCAGGTCGGGCAGGAGCTGCTCGTGCTGCCCGAGCACGGCCCATCGATTGTCGGGGGTGTTGGGATCGGCGCCCGGCGGCACGACGACATCGGTCGTGCGGCCGCGGAACGCCTCGTTGAAGTACGCGACCTCCCACGCACCGATGCTGTTCGCACTGTACGCGTAGCGGTACTCGGTGATCAGGCCGGCGCGCAGCGAGGTCTCGAGATCGGCGCTCAGCGTCACGTCCTGCGTCTTGTCGATCGACCAGTAGAACGGTTGCAGCAGCTGGAATCCGCGCCGGTTCGACACGCCGACACGCGGCAGCAGGAAGCCCGTCTGCCGCTCGCGGAACACCGGGAACGCCGCGCGCGGCAGCCAGAGCACCGGCACGTCGAAGATGTTGAACGTGCCGCCCTCGAGGCGTCCGTAGCCGTCGATCTCGACGTCGAGCTCGTCGCCGGCGATGCTCCAGTCCGGCGCCCCCTCGGCGCAGGTGCACGTCGTGAAGCGCCCGTTCTCGATGTGGTAGCGCTGGCCGAGTCCCTTTTCGATGCGCGACCCGGACAGCGAATAGCCGAGCCGGTCCGAGGCGATCTCCGCATCGTGCAGCTCGCCGGTCTCGTTCTCGATGTCGAGGAAGATCGCCCGTGCGCGCACTTCCGCCTCGGGGCTGGTCAGCACGGCATTGCCGAGCGCGCGCGCCTCGCTCGTGCGCCGATTGAGCTCGACGGTGTCCGCCCGCAGCGTCGTCTCGCCGCGGCGGATGAGCACGTCGCCCGATGCCGACAGCAGGTCGCCGGCGCGGTCGTAGCTCAGCGACTCGGCATCGATCGTGATCTCCTCACTGCTCTGCTGCGCGCCGGCCGTGGCGGCGAGCAGCACGGCCGTGCACAGCAGTGCCGCGTACGCCAGCGTCCCCCCCCACGGTTGCCGCACGCGCCCTCCCCGGCGCCTCACGGCGCCGGCGCCTCACGCGGAACGGCGCCGGTCGGTCGCCGCATGAGCGCGTGTACCGCACCGACGAGGAACAGCGACCCGGCGACGACGAGCACGCCATCGGCGCCGGCGGCGCGGCGCGCGTGCGCCCAGGCGCGGGCGAGATCCGGCTCGGCGAGCGCGCGGCACCAGGGAGCGAACGCCGCGGCGATCGGCGCCGCGGGCGCACCGCGCGGCGGCAGCACCTCGGTGACGGTCACCGAGGTACAGATCCGCGCGAGCGGCGCGATCATGTCGGGCCAGGCCTTGTCGCCCATGACGGCGAACAGCAGATGCACCGGGCGGCCCGCGGTGAGTCGCGGCAACTCCGCCACGAGCGCGGCGATGCCGTCGGCGTTGTGGGCGCCATCGAGGATCGTCGGCGGCGCGCCGGGGAGGATCTCGAGCCGTCCGGGCCACGTCACGCCGGCGAGCCCGCGACGCACCGCCGCCACGTCCACCGGCAGCGCGGCCTGCGCCGCAGCGAGCATCGCGAGCGCCGTGCCGGCATTGTCGCGCTGGTGCGCGCCGCGCAGTGCCGGCGCGAGATCGGTGAGATGCCAGCCGGGACCGTCGAAGGTGAGCGACGCATCGCCGCCGAGGCGATACGCCTCACCCGCCGCGAGCACCGGCGCGCCGCGCTCGGTGGCGATTCGCCGCAGGACCGCCGCTGCCTCGCCGTCGATCCGCCCGAGCACGACCGGTCGTCCGGGTTTGATGATGCCGCCCTTCTCGGCGGCGATCTCCGCCACCGACCCGCCGAGCCATTGCGCGTGGTCGATGCCGATCGTCGTCACCGCCGTCACCAGCGGGTCGACGACGTTCGTCGCGTCGAGTCGGCCGCCGAGCCCCACCTCGACGACCGCGACGTCGACGCCGGCGCGCGCAAAATGGAGGAACGCCATCACCGTCAGGAACTCGAAGAACGTGAGCTCGATGCCGCTCGCCGCAGCGCGCACCTCGGCGGCGAGCGCGACGATCGCCTCGGGCGAGAGCGGCACGCCGTCGACGCAGATCCGCTCGCCGAGCTCGACGAGGTGCGGCGAGGTATAGCGCCCGACGCGATGCCCGCCGGCGCGCAGCATCGCATCGCACATCGCGACCACCGACCCCTTGCCGTTGGTCCCCGCGACGTGCAGCACCGGGTACGCGCGGTGCGGATCGCCGAGGCGGGCGAGCGCGAGCGCGGTGCGCTCGAGCTTGAAGTCCATCCCCTTCGCCGCTTCGAGCGCGTACAGCCAGTCGAGCGTACGCTGGTAATCGGTCATCGTGCGGGTGCGCGACTCTATACGTCGCGTCCCCGCACGACGCTACCGTGGGGCCTGCGGCACGACCACGCGCGACGCGGCGCGTGGGGCAACACCGCCGCGCGACGGGCTAGCCCGGCCGCGTCGCGTCCTTGAGACTGCGGATGAACGCGCCGACGCTGCGCACCAGACCGGGGTTGCCGATCTCCTGCTCGATGAGCCGCACGATGGCGCTGCCGACGACGACCGCGTCGGCATAGCCGGCGATCTCGCGCGCCTGCTCCGGCGTGCTGATGCCGAACCCGACCCCGATCGGCAGCCGGCACTGCGGGCGCAGTGCGCGCACCAGCGCGGCGACCTCGTCGGTATCGACGGCCTTCGATCCCGTGACGCCGGTCATCGAGACGAAGTAGATGAAGCCGCTCGCCTTGCCGAGCACCGCCTTCACCCGCCGCCGGTCGCTGGTCGGCGCAAGCAGGAAGATGATGTCGAGCCCGGCCGCGCGCGCCGGCCGCCAGAGCTCGTCGGCCTCCTCGGGTGGCAGATCGACGACCAGCAACCCGTCGACGCCGGCGCGGCGCGCGTCCTCGACGAGTTGCGCCGGTCCGTAGTGAAAGATCGGATTGTAGTAGCCGAACAGGACGAGCGGCGTGGTGAAGCCCCCCCGGCGCAGCTCGGCGACGAGCTCGAGGATCTGGCGCAGCGACGTCCTTTGGCGCAGCGCGCGCATGCCGGCGCGCTGGATGACCGGGCCGTCGGCCGTCGGGTCGGAAAACGGCACGCCGAGCTCGATGCAATCGGCGCCGGCCTCGGCGGCGGCGAGCAGCAGCGCGCGCGTCGTGTCGAGATCGGGATCGCCGGCGACGAGGAAGGGCACCAGCGCCACCTCGCCGCGCGCCCGCAGCGCGGCGAGGGTCGCACCGATGCGGCCCATGGCGGGTGCGGTGACGGACGGCACGCCGGCGGCGGTCACAGCGACACCCCGAGCGCGGTCGCCACCGTGTTCATGTCCTTGTCGCCGCGGCCGGACAGGTTGACGACGATGATGCGATCGTGCGCCATCGTCGGCGCGAGCCGCAGCACGTGCGCGATCGCGTGCGCCGACTCGAGCGCCGGGATGATGCCCTCGCTGGCGGTGAGCTTCTGCAGCGCCTCGAGCGCCTCGGCATCGGTCACCGCGACGTAGCGCGCGCGCCCGCTGTCGTGCAGCCAGGCGTGCTCGGGACCGATGCCGGGATAGTCGAGCCCGGCGGAGATCGAGTGCGCCTCGCGGATCTGCCCGAGCTCGTCCTGCAGCACGTACGTCTTCTTGCCGTGCAGGACGCCGATCATGCCGCCGCTGATCGACGCCGCGTGGCGGCCGGTCTTGAGCCCGTCGCCCGCCGCCTCGACCCCGATCAGCTGCACCTCGGCGTCGTCGATGAACGGGTGGAAGAGTCCCATGGCGTTGCTGCCGCCGCCGACGCAGGCGACGAGCACATCCGGCAGCCGCCCCTCGTGGCGCAGGATCTGGCGCCGCACCTCGCGGCCGATCACCGCCTGGAAGTCGCGCACGATCATCGGATACGGATGCGGCCCCATCGTCGAGCCGACGAGGTAGTACGTGTCGCGGACGTTGGTCACCCAGTCGCGCAGCGCCTCGTTGACCGCATCCTTGAGCGTCGCGCTGCCGCTCGACACCGCGTGCACCGTGGCGCCGAGCAGCTTCATGCGGAACACGTTCAGCGACTGCCGGCGCACGTCTTCGGCGCCCATGAAGACCTCGCAGTCCATGCCGAGCAGCGCGGTCACCGTCGCGGTTGCGACGCCGTGCTGGCCGGCGCCGGTCTCGGCGATGATGCGCCGCTTGCCCATGCGCCGCGCCAGCAGCCCCTGCCCGACCGTGTTGTTGATCTTGTGCGCGCCGGTGTGACAGAGGTCCTCGCGCTTCAGGTAGATCTTCGCGCCACCGAGCTGCTCGGTGAGCCGCTGCGCGAAGTAGAGCGGCGTCTCCCGCCCGGCGTACTCGCGCAGACAGTCGCGCACCTCGCGCTGGAACGTGCGGTCGCGGCGCAGCTTGCGGTACGCGGTGTCGAGCTCGTCGAGCGCCGGCATCAGCGTCTCGGCGACATAGCGGCCGCCGAACGTCCCGAAGTGTCCCTGACGATCAGGCAAGTCGTGCATTGGCGATGAACCGCTCCACTTTCTCCGGATCCTTGATGCCCGGCGCCGCCTCGACGCCGGACGCGACATCGACGCCGGCCGGCCGCACGGCACGCACCGCGTCGGCGACGGTCTCCGGCGAGAGCCCGCCGGCGAGAATCAGCCGCTCGCGCGCGACGCCGCCAAGCCACTCGAGCGGCACGCGCTGTCCCGTACCACCGGCCTGCCCCGGAACCCAGGCGTCGGCGAGCAGGAAGTCGACCGCATAGTCGGACGCCGCAGCGAGCGTCTCCGGTCCGCGCACGCGCACCGCCTTGATCACCGGCACCGACCAGTCGGCGCACGCGGCCGGCGGCTCGTCGCCGTGAAACTGCAGTGCGTCGAGCGGCACCTGCGCGAGCACCGCCGCAACCGTGTCGCGGTCGGCATCGACGAAGACGCCGACGCGGCACACCGACTGCGGCAGTGCGGCGGCGATCTCGGCCGCCTGCGCGAGGCTGACGCAGCGCGGGCTGGCGGCGGCGAAGTTCAGCCCGATGGCATCGGCGCCGACGCGCGCGGCGTGCACGGCATCGGCGACACGCGTCACGCCACAGATCTTGACGCGGATCATCGCGACACCTCGCCGAGCAGTGCCTGGAGCGCCGTGCCGGGATCGGGCTGGCGCATGAGCGCCTCGCCGATGAGGAACGCGTCGTACCCGGCGGCGCGCAGCCGCGCGATGTCCGCCGCCGTCTCGATGCCGCTCTCGGCGATCGCAACCGCCGCTGCCGGAATGCGCGGCCGCAGGCGCTCGGCGGTGGCGAGCGTGGTGGCGAACGTGCGCAGGTCGCGGTTGTTGATGCCGATCAGCTCGGCGCCGGCGGCAGCGACGGCGCGGTCGACCTCCGCCTCGTCGTGCGCCTCGACGAGCAGGTCGAGGCCGAGCGCGCGCCCGGCAGCGTGCAGGTCGCGCAGCTGCGCGTCGTCGAGCGCGCCGACGATGAGCAGTGCCGCATCCGCGCCCCAGGCGCGCGCCTCGGCGAGCTGGTACTCGTCGACGATGAAGTCCTTGCGCAGCAGCGGCAGGTCGACCGCGGCGCGGATCGCCGCCAGATAGGCCGGGCTGCCCTGGAAGAAGCGCTCCTCGGTGAGCACCGAGATCGCGGCCGCACCGCCGGCGGCGTACTGTCGCGCGATGGCGACCGGGTCGAAGTTGGCGCGGATGACCCCCTTCGAGGGCGACGCCTTCTTCACCTCGGCGATGATCGCCGGCCGGCAGGCGCGCAGGGCGGCCGCAAAGCCGCGGCGCGGCGCCTGCCAGCCGGGCGCGGATTCGAGGGCGGCGCGCGGCGTGGTGCGCTGCGCGGCGGCGACGTCGGCGCGGCGCGCGCCGAGAATGTCGTCGAGGATCATCGGTTCGTGAACGCGATCAGCGCGTCGAGCGTGCGGCGCGCGGCACCGCTGTCGAGCGCGCGCCGGGCGAGCTCGGCGCCGGCGGCAATGCTTTCAGCGGCGCCGCCGACGTAGAGCGCGGCGCCGGCATTGAGCAGCGCGATGTCGCGCTGCGCCGGAGCGGCGCGGCCGTCGACGATCGCCGCGATGATCGCGGCGTTCGCCGCCGCATCGCCGCCGCGCAGGTCCTCGGGTCCGCACAGGCCGAGCCCGGCATCAGCGGGCGTGAAGCGGTAGGTGTGGACCGTGCCGTCGCGCAGCTCCGCCACCCAGCTCGGCCCGGTGAGCGACAGCTCGTCGAGGCCGTCCTCGCCGTGCACGACCAGGGCGCGCCGGCTGCCGAGCCGGCCGAGCGCCTGCGCGAGTGGCTCGACCCACTCGCGGGCGAACACGCCGAGCACCTGGCGGCGCGCGCCGGCGGGATTCGTCAGCGGCCCGAGGAGGTTGAAGATCGTGCGCACGCCGAGCTCGCGGCGCACCGGCGCGACGTGGCGCATCGCCGGATGGAACGTCTGCGCAAAGAGAAACGCGATGCCGACCGCCTCGAGGCAGGCGCCGGCACGCGTCGCGTCGAGATCGATGCGCGCGCCGAGCGCTTCGAGCACGTCGGCGCCGCCGACCGCGCCGCTCATCGCGCGGTTGCCATGCTTGGCGATCGGCAGGCCGGCGCCGGCGGCGAGCAGCGCCGCCGCGGTCGAGATGTTGAACGTGTGCCGCAGGTCACCGCCGGTGCCGCAGGTGTCGACGACGTCGCGCGACGTCGGCACGCGCGTCGCGTGCTCGCGCATGGCGCGCGCCGCGCCGGCGATCTCCGCGACGCATTCCCCCTTCATGCGCAGCGCGACGAGCAGCGCCGCGATCTGCACCGGCGTCGCCTCGCCGGCCATGATCGCGCGCACGACGGCCTCCATGTCGCGCTCGCCGAGATCGCGGCGCGCCGTCAGCTCGGCAATCGCGGTGCGGATGTCCATCAGACGTTGCGCCGGAACGGCGTGCGGAGGTGCGGAGGTACGGAGGTGCGGAGGTGCCCGCCGCTCCGCGCACCGCGTGCGTGATTCATCGCGACTGCTCCACGAAGTTGCGCAGGAGGTGCTTGCCTTCGCGGGTCAGGATCGACTCGGGGTGGAACTGCACGCCCTCGAGGTGGTGCTCGCGGTGGCGCAGGCCCATGATCTCGCCCTCGTCGGTCCAGGCGGACACCTCGAGCGCCTCGGGCAGCGACGCGCGCTCGACGAGCAGCGAGTGATAGCGCGTCGCATCGAACGGGTTCGGCAGGTCGCGGAAGAGCGTGCGCCCGTCGTGGCGGATCGGCGAGGTCTTGCCGTGCATGATGCGGCCGGCGCGTACCACGCGTCCGCCGAGTGCCGCGCCGATGCACTGGTGGCCGAGGCAGACGCCGAGGATCGGCACCTGCCCGGTCAGGCGGCGGATGACCTCCACCGAGATGCCGGCCTCGGTCGGGCTGCACGGGCCAGGCGAGATGACGATGCGGTCCGGCCGCAGCGCGGCGACCTCGTCCACCGCCAGCGCGTCGTTGCGCACCACGCGCACCTCCTCGCCGAGCTCTCCGAGGTACTGGACGAGGTTCCAGGTGAACGAATCGTAGTTGTCGATCATCAACAGCATGGCGTTACATCGATTCCGCGAGCTTCACGGCCTGGAACAGCGCCCGCGCCTTGTTGACGCACTCGGCGTGCTCGCGCTCCGGATCGGAGTCGGCGACGATGCCGGCCCCGGCCTCGGCATAGATGGTCTGGCCGTCGATCACCATGGTGCGGATCGCGATCGCGGTATCCATGTTGCCCGAGAACCCGAAGTAGCCGACCGCGCCGCCGTACACGCCGCGCCGGATCGGCTCGAGCTCCTCGATGATCTCCATGGCGCGGATCTTCGGCGCCCCGCTCAGCGTGCCGGCGGGGAACGTGGCGCGGAACGCGTCGAAACAGTCGTAGCCGTCGGCGAGCTCGCCGCGTACGTTCGAGACGAGGTGCATGACGTGCGAGTAGCGCTCGATGACCATGCGCTCGGTGACCGCAACCGAGCCGATGCGCGACACGCGGCCGACGTCGTTGCGCCCGAGATCGACGAGCATGATGTGCTCGGCGATCTCCTTCGGGTCGGCGGCGAGCTCGCGCGCCAGCGCGGCATCCCCGGTCTCGTCGGTGCCGCGCGGCCGCGTGCCGGCAATCGGACGCACGGTGAGCTCGCGTCCCTCGAGCCGCGCCATCACCTCGGGCGAGGCGCCGAGCACGATGCGGTCCCCGGTGCGCAGGAAGAACATGTACGGCGACGGATTGAACGTACGCAGGCAACGGTAGATGTCGAACGGCCGGGCGCGCAGCGGGCATTCGAAGCGCTGCGCGAGCACGACCTGGATGACGTCGCCGGCGCGAATGTACTCCTTCGCGCGCTCGACGATCGCCTCGTAGGCGGCGGGCGCGAAGTTCGAGCGCACCGCCGGCGGCCCGTCGGGCACCGGCAGGGGCGGCGGCAGCGCGATCGGCCGGCGCAGCCGCTCGACGAGCGCGTCGATGCGCGCGCAGGCGCCGTCGTAGGCGGCGCGCAGATCGACGCCCGGCCCGACCGGCGCGTGCGCGACGACCTTCATCGTCTGCGCGACGGTGTCGAAGACGACCAGGGCGTCGACGAGCATCAGGTAGTAGTCGGGATGGCCGAGATCGTCGCGCGCCGTCGTCGGCAGGCGCTCGAAACTGCGCACGAGGTCGTAGGCGAGAAAGCCGACGAGACCGCCGGTGAAGCGCGGCAGCCCGGGCAGTGTCACCGGCCGGTAGTCGGCGAGCAGGGCGCGCGCGGCGCCGAGCGGGTCGTCGCAGGCCCGCTCGGTGAACGGCCCGCCGGGCGGCCCGTCGGCGACGATGCCGTTGCGCGCCCACAGCACGCGCGTCGGCCCGGTGCCGAGGAAGCTGTAGCGCGCCCACTTCTCGCCGCCCTCGACCGACTCGAGCAGGAACGCGTCGCCGCCGTCGTCGAGCTTGAGGAATGCCGACACCGGCGTGTCGAGATCGGCGAGGATCTCGCGGTAGACGGGCACGAGCGTCCCCTGTGCGGCGAGGGCGCTGAACGCGTCGAAGTCCGGTACGTGGCGGACGGTCATCGGCGCCTCATTCCGGCACCACCGTCGACGCCTCCAGCCCCTCCTCGGCACGCAGCTTGTTCTCCAGCGCCTTCGCTGCGGCGCGATCGCGGAAGTGGCCGACACGCACGGTGTACCACGTCGTATTGCCGACCTGCGTCGTGCCGGTGGATGCATCGTAGCCCTTCGCCTTCAGCGTGCGCGCGAGCATGATCGCGCGCACGGTGTCGTTGGTCGCGTAGGCCTGCACGGTCCAGCTGCCGGCCGCCGCGGCGGCGGTCGGGGTCGTCCCGCGGCGCGTCGGGGTGGCGCGCCGTGGCGTCGCGGTGCGCGTCGCCGGCACCGGCGTCATCGTCCGCGTCGGCACGGCAGTCGCGGTGACGACCACCACCTGCGCCGGCGGCGCGTCCGCTGGCGCGGGCGCGACCGCGGCCGGCGGCGGCGCCGCGCCGCGTGCCACGGTCGGCGGCGGCGCCTCGATCGGAACGCGTGCGACGTCGCGCTCGCGCAGCGCCCGCTGCTCGGCGAGGTCGCGCCCGACCCAGAGGCCGAAGACGAAGATGACGACCGAGGCGAGCAGAAAGCCGAAGGTCAGCGTGACGAGTTGTCCGAAGGTCAGCCCGGGTCCGCGTCGCTCCGCCATCCCCGCCTCCTCCTCACATCGATTCGGGCGCGCGTACGCCGAGCAGCTCGAGGCCGAGCCGCACGACGCGCTGCACCGCCGCAGCGAGCGCCAGCCGCGCCCCGCACAGCGCCGGCTCGACGCCGAGAATCCGGTGCCGGTTGTAGCAGCGATGGAACGCCGCGGCGATCTCGATCAGGTGGAACACGATGCGGTGCGGCTCGCGCTCGCGCGCCGCATCCTCGACGACGTCGGGAAACTGCGCGAGCAGGCGGATGACGTCCTGCTCCTCGGGCTCGACGAGCCGCTCGAGCGCCGCCGCCGCGGCGGGCGGCACCACCGCGCCCTCCTCGGCCGCCTTCCGGAAGAGCGTGCAGATGCGCGCGTGCGCGTACTGCACGTAGAAGACCGGGTTCTCCGACGACTGCTTCGCGGCAAGCGCGAGATCGAACTCGAGCTGGCTGTCGCCCTTGCGCATGAGGAAGAAGAAGCGCGTCGCGTCGGGCCCGACCTCGTCGACGACCTCGCGCAGCGTGACGAACTCGCCGGTGCGCTTGCCCATGCGCACCGGCTCGCCGCCGCGCGTCAGGCGCACGAGCTGCACGAGCAGCACCTGGAAGCGGGCGGGATCGTAGCCGAGCGCCTGGATCGCCGCGGCGACGCGCTTGACGTAACCGTGGTGATCCGCGCCCCAGACGTCGATCAGCTCGTCGTAGCCGCGCGCCAGCTTCTCGCCGTGGTAGCCGATGTCGGCAGCGAAGTACGTCAGCTCGCCGTCGCTGCGCTGCACGACGCGATCCTTCTCGTCGCCGAACGCCTCGGACCGGAACCAGCGCGCGCCGTCCTGCTCATAGACGTAGCCGCGCGCCGCCATCTGCTCGAGCGCACGCGCGACGACGCCGGTCTCGTGCAGCGCACGCTCGCTGACGAACTGGTCGACCTCGACGTGCAGCGCGCGCATGTCGTCCTTGATCTGCTCGAGCAGCCACTCCGCCGACCGCCGCCCGCAGACCTGCAGCGCCGTGTCGCCGCCGAGCTGCAGGAACGAGGTCGCGGCCTCGCCGGCCGCCTCGTCGGGCTCACGGTCGGGGTCACTGGCGAGGCCGCGCAGCACACCCGGCAGCTCGTGGCCGGTCGCCTCCGCGATCGCGGCGAGCAGCTCGTCGCGATGCGCGCGCATCAGGTCGCGCAGATACTCCCCGGGATAGCCATCCTCGGGCACCTCGGCCGGCGCGCCGCACGCCTGCAGCAGCCGCGCGTACGCCGAGCGCGCCAGCGTCGCCACCTGCTTGCCGGCGTCGTTGACGTAGTATTCACGCGTCACGTCGAAGCCGGCGAAGGCCAGCAGCCGCGCCACCGCATCGCCGAGCACCGCGCCGCGGCCGTGGCCGACGTGCAGCGGGCCGGTCGGATTGGCGCTGACGAACTCGATCAGCACGCGCCGGTTGTTCCCCAGCTCCGGACGCGCGAAGTCGGGCCGCTCGGTCTCGCGCAGGCACTCGGCCCAGAAGCGTTGCGAGAAGCGGAAGTTCAGGTAGCCGGGACCGGCGATCTCGATGCCGGCGAGCAGGCCGTCGGGATCCTCGAGGTGGGCGATGATCGTCTCGGCGATCGCGCGCGGCGGCTTGCGCTCCGGGCGCGCCAGGCCGAGGGCGACCGTCGAGGCGAGATCGCCGAACGCCGCATCCTTCGGCACCTCGAAAAACAAAGGGGGGAGGCTTTCCAACTTCAGCGCTCCCCCCTCTTTGGCTCGGTTCAACGCGTGCTGAAGCAGTCCCTCAAGCCGGTGTTTCATCCCCCGCCCACCAGCGGACCCCGCGGCGGCGGCCGCGAAGCTGAGCGAATGTCTGCCGAACCCGCATGTCCGGCCGGTCATAACGGAGGGGGTGGAGGGGGTCAAGGTGGCGGGATTCCACGGAGGAGAAGCGTGACCAGTGACCAGTGACCGGTGACCGGTGGGTGGAACTACCAGCCATCGAGGGCGGAGGGGGCACAAAGTGGGAAGCCATCGAATCCGATGGATTCACCTCAACTCGGTGTCCTCTCCCTCTCGGTGGCTCAACACCGGTCACCGGTCACCGTCTTGTACTCCATGATCACCGCGTCTTCGCCGGGACCGTAGTAGTTGCGGCGCAGGCCGATCTGCGTGAAGCCCATGGCGGCGTAGAGCGCGAGGCCGGAGGCGTTCTCGGGGCGCACTTCGAGGCTGACGCTCGTGGCGCCGCGCGCCGCCGCGTCGTCGAGCACGCGCTGAACGAGCATGCGGCCGATGCCGGCGCGGCGGACCTGCGGGTGCACGGCGAGGTTGAGGATGTGGACCTCGTCGCCGATCACCCACCAGCAGGCGTAGCCGAGCAGGCGCTGCGGCGTCGCGGCGGCGCGCGCCAGCTCGACGCGCGAGAAGGCGAGCTTGAGCTCGTGCAGGAACAGGCCCGGCGTCCAGGGATCGTGCGGAAACGCCAGGCGTTCGATCTCCATCACCTGCGGGAGATCGGCGGCCGTCATCGGCGCGAACGTCAGCGCCGCGGGCACGGGCTCACCAGCGCATCAGGATGGCGCCCCAGGTGAAGCCGGCGCCGAAGCCGGCGAGGCAGACGAGATCGCCCGCGTGCACGCGCCCCTCCTCGATCGCCTCGTAGAGCGCGAGCGGAATCGAGGCGGCGGTGGTGTTGCCGTACTTCTGGATGTTGTTGACGACCTTCTCCTCCGGCCAGGAGAAGCCGAGCGCGACCATCTGATTGATGCGCAGGTTCGCCTGGTGCGGCACGAGCAGCGCAATGTCGTCGGGCGTGTGGCCGGTGGCGGCGAGCGCCTCGTTGATCACCTGGGTGCAGCGCTCGACGGCGTGCTTGAAGACGTAGCGCCCCTCCATGCGCGGGAAGACGCGCGGCGTCTCGCCGGCCACCATCTCCTCGGTCAGGCGCGGGCGCGACCGTGACGCGGCGCACTCGAGCCACAGCTTCTCGGCGAACTTTCCCTCCGCGTGCAGATGCGTGGTGAGGATCCCGCGCTGCGGATCGTCGCTCGGCTCGACGACCACCGCCGCCGCGCCATCGCCGAAGATCACCGCGACGTCGCGGCCGCGGGTGGTGAGATCGATGCCGGTCGAGTGCACCTCGCCACCGACCACCAGCACGCGCTCGAACCGCCCGGCACGGATGAACGCGTTCGCCGTCGCCAGCGAGTAGAGAAAGCCCGAGCACTGGTTGCGGATGTCGAACGCCGGCATGCCGCCGATGCCGAGCCGCTCCTGCAGTACGCAGGCGCTGGCCGGCATCTCGTAGTCGGGGCTCAGCGTGGCGAAGATGACGCAGTCGATTTCCTCGGCCCGCCGGCCGGCGCGTTCGAGGGCTTCGCGCGCCGCCAGCGCGCCCATGTCGGCGGCGCCCACCGAGCCCTCGCTGTAGTGGCGTTCGCGGATGCCGGTACGCTGCTGGATCCACTCGTCGGTGGTGTCCATGAGCTGCGACAGGTCGTCGTTGGTGACCACCTTCGGCGGCACGTACCGGCCGATGCCGGTGATGCGGGCGGTGCGCATGCTCTCCTCCCTACACCCGCAGCACCGCCGCGCCCCACGCATAGCCGGCACCGCAGGCGGCCAGGCAGACGCGCCCGCCACGCGCCAGTCGGCCGCTGGCCAGCGCTTCGCTCAGCGCCACCGGCAGCGTCGCCGCCGAGAGATGCCCGTGCGCCGCGCCGGCGTCGATGACGCGCTCGGGGGCGACCTCGAGCGCCGCGGCGGCGCGCGGGGCGATGCCGGGCAGCACGTGGCTGACGACGAACGCATCGATCGCGTCCGCCGTCACACCGGCGCGCGTCAGCGCCTCGCGAATCACCGCCGGCAGGTGCGCGAGCGCGAACTCGGTGACGTGCTCGCGGTCGATGCGCGGATAGTGCCGGCCGGCGCGCAGGTCGTCGACGGTGATGCGCAGCGGATGCTGGCGGCTCGACGGGTGCTCGATCCAGAAGCGCTCGAGGTGCCGGCCGTCGGTGTGACAGACGACCGACTCGACCCCGGGTCGCTCATCGGCACCGAGTACGGCGACCGCCGCGCCGTCGCCGTACAGCTCGGCGATCGGCAGTCCGGCGGGCGAGCGGTCGACCAGTGAGGAGTGGACCTCGCCCGCGGCGAGCAGGACCCGGCGATAGATGCCGGCGCTGAGATATGCGTCGGCGAGCAGCAGGCCGGTGAGAAAGCCGGCGCACTGCCCGCGCACGTCGACCGCCGGGGTCGTCCCGGCACCGAGCTTGTGCTGGAAGTAGCAGGCGGCCCCGGGAAACGTGACGTCGGGCGTCATCGTGGCGAAGACGACGAGGTCGACGTCGTCAACCGCCAGCCCGACCTGCGCGAGCGCGGCCTGTGCCGGCGCCAGCGCCAGATCCGAAGGACCGACCGGATCGGTCACCGTCGGCCGCCGCACGGCACCCACCGACTGATCCGGCGGCAGATGGTGCGCAAGCCCGAGCAGCGCCGTCGGCATGAGGTCCGCGTTTACCGGGTAGGGCCCGGCAAGTCGACCCGGGGGAAGAGGGGTGACCAGTGACCGGTGACCGGTGGTTGCGGAACGGAGCAATCAGCCACCGAGGACGGAGAGGACACGAAGTCGATATCCATCAGATCGAGCCCCCCTGGATTCAACTCGGTGTCCTCCCCCTCTCGGTGGCTCAATACCGGTCACCGGTCACTGGTCACCGGTCACCCGTCCTCGTCCGCGAGTGCCTTCGCCTCGTCGACGAGGCGGCGGATGACGCCGAGGCCGCGGTGCCAGAAGTCCGGCTGCGTGATGTCGACGTCGAGGCGGCGCAGCAGCGTCGCCGGCGCCTCGCTGCCGCCGGCGGCGAGCAGCTCGAGGTAGCGCGGCACGAACGCCGCGCCCTGTTCGGTGTAGAGCTCGTAGAGCGCCAGCACGAGCAGCTCGCCGAAGCCGTACGCGTAGCAGTAGAACGGCGAGTGAATGAAGTGCGGGATGTACGCCCACCACCAGCGGTAGTCGTCGGTGAGCGTCACGGCGTCGCCGTACATGGCGGCGTTCACTTCCAGCCACAGCTCGCCGAGGCGCTCGCTCGACAGCTCGCCTTCCGAGCGCCGCGCGGCGTGCAGGCGCTGCTCGAAGCGCGTCAGCGCGATCTGCCGGAACACGGTGCCGAACGCCTCCTCGATGAACGCACTGAGCAGCGCGAGCCGCGCGGCGGGCGGCTGCTCGCGCCGGCGCAGCAGGTCGAACACCAGCATCTCGCCGAACACGCTCGCCGTCTCCGCCATGGTGAGCGCGGTGTCGCTCTGCAGATAGCCGCGCTCGCGGGCGAGGTACTGGTGCACGCCGTGCCCGAGCTCGTGCGCGAGCGTCATCACGTCGCGCTGGGTGCCGAGGTAGCTGAGCAGCACGTACGGATGGGCGCTCGGCACGGTGCTCGAGCTGAACGCGCCGCCGCGCTTGCCCTCGCGCACCTCGGCGTCGATCCAGCGCTCGGCGAAGAAGCGCGCGGCGATGTCGCGCATCGCCGGCGCGAACGCGCCGTACGCCTCGAGCACGAGGGCGCGCGCCTCGGGCCACGGGACGGTCGGCGTGACCGCCTCGATCGGGGCGTAGCGGTCGTAATCGTAGAGCGCGTCGAGGCCGAGGACGCGCCGCTTGACGCGGTAGTAGTCGACGACGAGGTCGTGGTGCGCCTCGCAGGCGCCGATCAGCGCGTCGACGGTCGCCGCGTCGATCTCGTTGGCGAGGTGGCGCGACGCCATCGGCGTCGGATAGCGGCGCAGGCGGTCCTGCAACGCGTGGTCCTGGGCGATGGTGTTGAACGTGAACGTCAGCAGCAGCGACTGCTGGCGCAGCCCGTCGGTCAGCGCGCGGGCCGCGTCGCGGCGCACCTCCCGCCGCCCGTCGTGCAGGAGCGCGAGCACGCCGCTCTCGTTCAGCGTGTGCGGCCGGCCGTCGATCGTCACCGTGAACGTCATCGCCGACAGCACGTCGTCGAACAGCCGGCTGAACGCACGCCGGCCGGTGTTCGCCGTCTCCTCGAGGAGCTGTTCCTCGGGTTCGGAGAGCGTGTGCGGGCGGTAGCGGCGCAACGCGGCGAGATAGTGCCGCCAGCGCGCACACGCCGGGGCCTCGATCACCCGTTGGGCGCGCGCGTCGTCGAGCGCCAGCCACTCGAGATCGAAGAAGACGATCGCGTTACGGATCTCGCTGCCGCGCTCCTGGGTGCGCGCGACGAGCGCGCCGTGCGCCGGCGGGCGCGAGTCGGCGGCGTGCAGCAGCCCGGCGTAGATGGCCGGCCGGTCCGCCTGCTCGAGCAGCCCCTCGATCTCGGCGATCGCCGCCGCCACCCACTCCGGCTCCGGCCCGCCCGGCACGTCGATCGTGCCGCGATAGCGCTCGGCGAACGCGCGCGCCCGCGCCAGTGCCGCATCGAGGTCGCGCTCGATGCCGGGATCGTCGATGCCGGTGTAGAGCGCGCCCAGATCCCAGGTGATGCCCTCGACCTGCAGATGCTCGTTGCTGCCGTCCATAGCGTTCTCCTCTGTCACGCGGCGCCGCGGAACCGCACGACGAGTGCATCATGCCTGCGCGCGGTCGGCGCGGCGACCTCCGTGCCGCCGCAGGAATCCGGGGTTCAGCCGAGCTTGAAGCCGATCGCGAAGCCGGCGGCGAACGCGGCACCGAACGGCAGGTTGGCGGCGATGATCGCCCAGGCGCGGTCGGCGAGCGTCACCCCCTGGGCATCGGTCCAGACGTGTTCGGCACCGGACTGCACCACCCCCCAGTCGACCGAGACGACCTGCAGATACACGAGCCCCTGGATGACGAGGAACACGAGCCCGAGCGCGAGCGCGACGAGCTTGGTCAGCTTCTTCGCGGCATAGCCGACCACCGCGCCGGCGACGCCGCCGAACCCGAGCTCGGGCGCGAGCTCGCCGAGCCAGCCGGAAACGTCCATCGACGCGCCGTCAGACCCCGAGGAACTCGCGCACGGCGCGGTTGAACTCGCGCGGCCGCTCCAGGTTGACGATGTGACCGGCGCCAGCGATGCGTGCCAGGCGCGCGCCGGGGATCGTGGTGGCGAGCGCCTCCATCCACGGCGGCGGGAAGGTGCGGTCGCCGTCGCCGACGACGACCAGCGTCGGTGCCGCGATCTGCCCCGCCTGTGCGCGCACGTCGAAGCCGAACGCGGCGCGCGCCGCGCGCTCGTAGGCGTCCTTGTCGTTCAGCGCCACCTGCTCGATCAGATGGCCGCGCATCACCGGGTCGACCGCATCGGTGAAGGCGCGCGTGATGCGCGCCTCGGCGATCTCGCGCATCGTGTGCGCCTCGATGAAGGCCAGCGCCTCGCGCATCGCCGCGGCACCGGCCGCGTCCGGCCCGGCGATGGTGTCGGCGAGCACCAGCGAGGCGGTGGCGTACGGATAGTCGAGCGCGAACTGCTGCGCGACCATGCCGCCGAGCGACAGCCCGACGAGATGCGCCTTCTCGACGCCGAGGTGGCGCAGGAGGCGCACGACGTCGAGCGCCATGTTGGCCACCGTCCATTCGCCCGCCGGCGCGCTCGAGCGCCCGTGGCCGCGCAGGTCGACGAGCAGCACCGGCACCCGGCCGCAGAGCTCCGGCACCTGGTAGAGCCAGATGCGGCGATCGGTGCCGAGTCCGTGGATCAGCACCGCCGGCGGCGCGCCGGTGCGCCACGGCTCCGTGCAGTCGATCAGCTCGTAATACAGGTCGACCTCACCGAGGCGCACGTGCGGCATGAGCTCCCTTCCCCTTCCGAAAGCGGCGATGAGACCACACCGGCGCGGTCGGAACAAGAAACAGCCATCCGCAGATTGCGCAGATGGACGCAGAAGCCATGACTGCGGGGGCGGTTCGGCATGTGCGTAATCTGCGGATGGCCTTTTCTCCCCCGCGGGCCGGTGCGACCATGCACGGCTGATGGGGATCACGACTCCGGCCGAGCGGGCAGAGGCGGTGAAGGCTGAAGCCCGCGCGCTCGGCTTCCATGCCGTCGGCATCTGCGATCTCGCGCCGATCGCGCGCGAGGCGCTGCGCGCCTGGCTGGCGCGCGGCCACGCGGCGACAATGGGGTACCTGCCGCGCCAGGCGACCCGCCGCATGGCGCCGGCGACGATCGTCCCGGGCGCGACCCGCGCCGTGATGGTGCTCGAGAGCTACCACCATCCCGCGCCGCCGCCGGCGCCGGGCGCGCCGCGTGTCGCGCAGTATGCGTGGGGCGAGGACTACCACCGCGTGCTCGGCGAGCGGCTGGCGCGGCTCGCCGAGGCACTGATCGCGCTCGGCGCCCGCCCCGAGGCCACGCGTGCCTACGTCGACGCCGGCCCGGTGCCCGAGCGCGAGCTCGCGCAGCGCGCCGGCCTCGGCTGGCTGGCGAAGAACACGATGCTCATCCACCCGCGGCTCGGGTCGTACACCTTCATCGGCGGCGTGCTCACCGATCTCGAGCTCGCCTGCGACGCGCCCTTCCCCACCGACCACTGCGGCTCGTGTCGCGCCTGCCTCGACGCCTGCCCGACCGCCGCGTTCCCCGCCGAGCGCGAGCTCGATGCGCGCCGCTGCATTTCCTATCTGACGATTGAACGGCGCGGCGCGTTCACCGCCGAGGAGGGCGCGCGCATCGGCGCATGGCTGTTCGGCTGCGACGTCTGCCAGGACGTCTGCCCATGGAACGAGAAGTTCGCCCGGCCGGCCACCGAGCCGCGCTTTGCACCGCGCCCCGAGCTCGCCGCGGCAGATCCGCACGCGCTCATGGCGCTCACCGACGAGGCGTTCGCGGCGCGCTACGCCGACACCGCATTCGAGCGCCCCGGGCGCGCCGGTCTGGCGCGCAACGCGGCGCAGGTGCTCGCCAACCGCGCGCGGCCGGACTGACGGCGCGGATGTCCGGCGCTCAGCCGCGAAGGCGCCCGCGCTGCACCGCTCACAGCGTCAGGCCGAGGTAGGCGGCGAGCAGAAAGCTGGCGATCGAGACGAGGCCGGACAGGAACAGCGCCCAGCCGCGCCCGTAGCGCGCCGGGCGATCGTGCGCCGGCAGCGTGGCGATGAAGCGGCCGTGCTGGACGGTTGCCACCGTCATCGCGGCGGCGCCGCAGAGGACGAACAGCAGGCCGATCACCGCCGACGGAATCGGCCCGGCCCGCAGCACGCGATCCGGATCCTGCGCCGCGACGACCTGCAGGAAGACGCCGAAGCGCGAGACGACGAAGCCGAGCCCGACGATCGCCGTGCCGGTGCGCAGCCAGGCGAGCAGGGTGCGCTCGGCGGCGAAGAAGACGCGAGGATCGGATGCGGGCGTCGCCATCACCGGTAGCCGGTCGCGTCCGCCGGCTTGCCCGCGTCCTGCACCTCGACGAGGTAGCGCCAGGCGTCGGGGCGCGAGCCGTCGACGTCGGTGAAGCCGTAGACCTGCGCGAGCTGACCGCTGGAGAGCGACTGCCCGCTCCAGCGCCCGACGTCGGGATCGGCGGCGAGGTGCGCGACGGCGCGGCCGACGTAGCGCGGCGACTCGCTGATGATGAAGTGCGGCTGCACGCGCGTCGCGTCGCGCCAGTTCGCTTCCGTCACTCGGTAGTTGTCGAGCATCTGCTCGGAACGCAGCCAGCCGGGCGTCAGCGCCACCGCCGTCGCGCCGTGTGGCCGCAGCTCCTCGGCGAGCGCCCACGCCATGCGGATCACCGCCGTCTTGGCGAGATCGTAGAACACCGACAGCCGGTAATGATCGCGATTGTAGGCCGCGGTGCCGTCGGTCATCTCGACGACCAGCCCGCCCGGCCGGCGGATGAGCAGCGGCAGCGCGAAATGACTCGTGATCAGGTGCGTGTCGAGCGCCAGCCGCAGCATGCGCAGCCCCTTGTCGAGCCCGTGCTGCCAGACCGGCACGTTCCACTCGATCAACGGGTCCGCGCCCCAGACGTCGTTCACCAGCACGTCGAGCCGCCCGTGGTCGCGTTCGATGCGCGCCACGAGCGCCGCGACCTGCGGCGGATCGAGATGATCGACCGGCACGGCGATGCCGGTCCCGCCCGCCGCGCTCACGAGCTCCGCCGTCTCCTCGATCGTCTCGGGACGGTCGAGCTCGGAGCGCTGCGTGCGCGTCGTGCGCCCGGTGCAGTAGACCGTCGCGCCCGCGGCGCCGAGCTCGACCGCGATGCCGCGCCCCGCCGCGCGGGTCGCCCCGGCAACCAGCGCCACTTTCCCCTGCAATGCCCCGTCGGTTCCCACGTCGTCCTCCGTTTCCAGCCGACTCACTCGCGCAGCGGCGCGGCGTGCACGGTGCGGTAGCGCTCGATGTGCACCTTGCCCGGCGGCAGGCCGCGCGGCTTGCTGACGTCGGCGCAGGTGCAGACGTGCACGGCGACGCGTCCGCCGGCGCGCAGCTTCGAATAGCCGGCGGCGAGGCCGGCGGCGTACTGCAGCGTGGCGCGCGGCAGCGCGTCGAGGCCGTCGGGATTGCGCACGACGACGTGCGAACCGGAATCGGCGGCGACGTGCAGCCAGAAGTCGCGTGGGGCGCCGAGCTTGAGGGAGAGCACGTCGTTGTCCTCCGCCGTACGGCCGACGAGCACCGTGAAACCGTCGGCCGAGACGAAGCGGCGCGCGACGCTGCGCCCCTGCCAGATGCCGGCGTCGCGGTCGGTCGGCCCGGGCGGCTCGCGGCGGCTCATGCGGGCCACCACTGCACGCAAACCGCGCGCATTTTCAACGCGCCAACCCGGCTGCGCGCGATCTTTTGTCGCGCCCGCGGCTCGTGTATACGCGCGGCCATGCGCACCTGCCTTCGCTCCGCCGTGTGCCTCGTCACGCTCCTGCTCCTGCCGGCCTGCACGTACATCGAGAAGCAGGAGGCGTCTGACACCGAAGCCACGCTCGCCGCGGCCGGGTTCGTGATGAAGCCGGCCGACACGCCGGAGAAGATGGCGCGCCTGAAGGCGATGCCGGCGCGCACCATCGTCACGCGCACCAAGGATGGCGCGCCGGTGTATCTCTACGCCGATCCCGACTTCTGTCAGTGCCTGTACGCCGGCGGCCCCGATCAGTACGCGCGCTACCAGCGCCTGGCGCTCGAGAAGCAGATCGCCGCCGAACGCGTCGAGGCGGCGGAGATGAACGAGGACGCCGCAATGGACTGGGGCCTCTGGGGCCCGTTCTGGTGATCCGCCCGCGGCGCCGTCCG
>CBFGUK010000007.1:0-59280 GCA_965651925.1 uncultured bacterium
TGTGCGACCGATGGAGGGCGCGGCTCCCGCCGCGCCGCGGACGGACGTTGCCTTTTCGCATGAGACGACGTGCGTCCGCGTCCGTGCGGGAGCACGACCGTCCAAGTGGTGTGATCACATGCCATGACGCGATTCGAAACAGGCAGTGGTGTGCAACCGCCGGTTGAGCGTGCCTACCACGGCGTCGCGTTCGGACGTTGCCTCAGCAAGCCCGTCGCCGTGACCTGCATCCAGCCGGACCGGAGCTCGACGGACCAGGGGGGTTCCCGCCCACCCCGGCCGGGCTTTGGCGGGGGAGCACGCCGGGGCGAACGATGGTCGCGCGGGCGTGCCGCCGGGAGCTCAGAGCGAGTACTCGAGCTGGAAGAGGACGTTGTCGCGGTCGCGCAGCAGGCTGATGCCGGCACCGCCGCGCAGGTCGCTGCCCCACAGGTAGCTGTAGCTGAACGTGAACCGGAACGGATCGTACAGGTACGTCACGGCCGGCTGCACGACGAGCGCTCCCGACCAGTCGAACAGCACGCCGAGGTTCGGCGTCCACTTGCCACCGGCGTACGTGGTCGCGATCAGCAGGGTCTGCAGGTACTGGTCGACCGGATTGTGGACGTACTCCGGCTCGGCGGCGGCGAGCGGAACGCCCCAGCGGTCGGTGGACAGCACCGACCGCTGCACGGGAAGGACTTCGCCGTTGAACAGCACCGGCTGGCCCGGCAGGGGCGACATCGGTGTCTGGATCCGCGTGCGCGGGTAGCCGCCGCGCAGGTGCTTGTAGAAGAACTGCGTGGTGATGAAGAATGAGGCGTCGGGATTCAGCCAGCGGATCGCCTGCTGAGTATCCATGCCGATCATCAGGTTCCACGAATCCCCCGTTCGCCGTCCGGGGGTGCAGACCGTATCATTGTTGACGAGGGTCCCACCCGGACACACTTCGCCGTCCCTGGCCAGCGCGAACACGAACGGATCGAGCTGCTGCTGCGACCAGCGCGGCTCGTTGTGGAAATAGGCCAGCTCGGTACGGATGATCGGCTCGCTGCTGAAGTACAGCAGGCGCGCCCACTCCGGCGGAACGGCGAATGATGCGGTCGCGCCAGTGATCTGCACCAGCGGCGCGGTCTGCTGCGCGATGGCGTTGAAGGTCTCTCCCCGCCCCGAGGTGAATGGCAACGGGAAATTCGCCGGCACGAAGAACTGCACCGCCGGCAGGTCGAGATACGTGTAGTAGTGCGCCAGGCTGAAGGTCGCCGTGTCGAACCAGGGCACGCTCGACATCCACTTCAGCTGCGCGCCGCCGCGCATGTCGCTGAAGTTGGCCGCCGGCGCGTTGCGCACCGTCAGCAGCGTCGCCGAGGGCACGAAGTTCGGCAGCTGCCACGGCGAGCCGTTCGGAATGCCGGGATCGAAGCCGACCGCGTTGTCGATCGCGCCGAACGCCTCGATGAACGTCTCGTAGAACGGCGTGCCGGGAATCTCGCCGAAGGCGTAGCTGGCGCGCAGCATGTCGATCGGCACCCGGCGTTCGTCGAGCGGCACGAGGAAGCCGCCGAAGCTGTTGTCGAGCGGGTTGATGTTGTCGAGCAGGCGGAAGATGTCCGTCTCGCCCCAGGCGAGGATCTGCCGCCCGAAGCGCACGAACAGCGGCCCGACATCGAACTGCACATAGGCCTGGAACAGGCGGTTGCGCAGCGAGGCGACGTCGCGCAGCCGCCGGCGCTGGCCGAGCACGTCGACCGGGAAGCCGAACGGGCTGTCGGGCGCCAGCGTCTTGTTGCGGAACTGATACGCGGTGCGGAACTCCGACGGACCGTAGTCATAGATGCCGTCGTACTCGCCACGGTAGGACAGGAAATAGCCGAACCGGGTGATGTCGAACGGCAGCTCGTTCAGCAGCGCGAACGGGCCGAACCCTTCCCGCAGCAGCCGATCGAGGTCGTGTTCGAGCGTGGCCTCGACGAAGAAGCGATGCTGCCGCATGTGCCCGGCTGCCGAGACCGGGAACGTGTAGCTCTTGGACGTGATGCGGTCCGGCGTCCCGATCAGCACGAGGTCGGTGTCCTGCGTGCCGACGCGCACCGCCGTGTACGCCCGCGTGCTCAGCCTCATCTCGCCGCGTTCGTCGATCGGTGCGGCGGCCGTGTGTTGCGCCCCGCACACCACCATGACGAACAGCAGCCACCCCAGCCTGTCGATCGTCCGTCGCGTCATACCCCCCCACGCGTTGGCGCCGACCTTTGAACGAGAGTCCCGCAACTTGCAAGCTGTCGCGCAGTGCCGCCCGGGTGGCACCCGTACGGCGTCTGTGGCACTTTCCGCGGTGCCGAACAGGAGGAAGCAGCGGACGGACGCGGTGGGTCGGCACCCCACGCGGCGCGGATCGCGCGCACAGACGCATGGCGCAGCAGAAGTACACGGCGAAGGACATCACCGTGCTCGAGGGACTCGAGCCGGTTCGCAAGCGCCCCGGGATGTACATCGGCGGGGTCGACAGTGCGGGGCTGCATCACCTCGTCTGGGAGCTGCTCGACAACGCCGTCGACGAGGCGATGAACGGGCACTGCGACCGCATCGTGGTCACCCTGCACAAGGCAGGCGATACCATCACGGTCGGCGACAACGGGCGCGGGATTCCCGTCGACATCCACCCCAAGCACCGGAAGTCGGCGCTGGAGCTGATCCTCACGACCCTGCACGCCGGCGGCAAGTTCGAGAGCCGGAACTACTTCCATGCCGGCGGCCTGCACGGCGTCGGCGCCTCGGTGGTCACGGCGCTGTCCTCGACGCTGACCGCGCGCGTCAAGCGCGACGGCTTCCTCTGGGAACAGGCGTTCGCCCGCGGGATCCCCGTCGGGCGGCTGAAGAAGGTCGGACCGGCGCGCGGCAGCGGCACGACGATCACGTTCACCGCCGATCGCGACATCTTCCCGAGCACGACGTACTCGCCGGCGGTCATCCGCGAGCGCCTCGAGTCGCGCTCCTACCTGCACCGCGGCCTCGAGCTGGTGTTCGAAAACGAGGCGGCGGGCACGCGCGAGACCTTCCGTCACGAGCAGGGCATCGCCGAGTGGATCGACAAGCTGATCGCCGAACGGAGCAAGCGTGCGGTGGCGCCGCCGTTCTATGCCGAGCGGCGCGACGGCTTCATCGCCGAGTGCGCGCTTGCCTGGACCGAGGCCACCGAGGAACGCGTCCTGTCCTTCGTGAACGGCATCCCGACCGGCGACGGCGGCGCGCACGAGGCCGGCCTGCGCAGCGGCGTCACCAAGGCGGTGCGCAACTACCTGAGCGTGCAGAACCTCGTGCCGAAGGGACTCGCCATAGCCGCCGAGGACACGCGCGAGGGCCTCGTAGCGATCCTCAGCGTCTACATCCAGCACCCGCAGTTCCAGGGCCAGACCAAGGGACGGCTGAACAACCCCGAGGTCACCGCGCCGATCGACACGTACGTGCGCACGGCGCTGGAGAACCACCTGCTGCAGAACCGCACGCAGGCGACGGCGATCGCCGACCGCATCATCCTCGCCGCCCGTGCGCGCAGCGCATCACGCGCCGCCGTCGAGCAGGTGCAGCGCAAATCGGCCGTCTCGCACCGCCTCAACCTGCCCGGCAAGCTCGCCGACTGCAGCTCGACCGATCCGACACGCAGCGAGCTGTTCATCGTCGAGGGCGATTCCGCCGGCGGCTCCGCCAAGCAGGCACGCGATCGCGAGTTCCAGGCGATCCTGCCGCTGCGCGGCAAGGTGCTGAACGCCGAGCAGGCATCGCTGAGCAAGGTGCTCGGCAACCGCGAGCTCAACGACATCGTCTCGGCGCTCGGCTGCGGCAGCGGCAAGCAGTTCGATCCCGCGAAGCTGCGCTACCACAAGATCTGCCTGCTGATGGACGCCGATTCCGACGGCCATCACATCTGCACCCTGCTGCTGACGTTCTTCTACCGCCACATGCGCGAGCTCATCGACCGCGGCCACGTGTTCATCGCCCAGCCGCCGCTCTACAAGATCGAGATCGGCAAGCAGGTGCACTGGGCCCTGAGCGAC
The DNA here is from genome assembly GCA_965651925.1 of uncultured bacterium. Classification (GTDB taxonomy): domain Bacteria; phylum Desulfobacterota; class Binatia; order HRBIN30; family CADEER01; genus CBFGUK01. The sequence continues at coordinate 4,032 of CBFGUK010000007.1, forward strand.
GCCGAGCGCGACCGCGTGCTCGCCACCGCCAACGGCAAGTCGGCGCTCGTCCAGCGCTTCAAGGGACTCGGCGAGATGAACCCGCCGACCCTCAAGCAGACGACGCTCGATCCCGCGCGCCGCACGCTGCTGCAAGTCGCGATTGCCGACGCGGAGGCCGCCGAACGCTCGATCCAGACGCTGATGGGGCGCGAGGTCGAGCCGCGCTTCCGCCTCATCATGGAGCGTGCGCCGCGCCTCGAGGAGGTCGATGTCTGACGCCCCGCAGCACTGTCCGGCATGCGAGACGGAGTACGTCGCCAGTGCCCGGACGTGCGCCGAGTGCGGCGGCCCGCTCGCACCCGGCCCCTCGCCGCGCTACACGGGCGCGCGCACCGCGCCGGGTACCACGTCGTCCGAGGTGGCAACGGACGCCGAGGCGGCTCACGGCGGGACCTTCGACGCGCTGGTGACGACCCTGCCGGGGCAGCAGGCCGACCAGCTCGTGCGCATGCTGCTGCTCGAACACATCCCCTCGGCGATCGAGTGCGACGGCGTGCGCAAGGTCTACACCGAGCCCCCCGCGCAGCCATACGCGGTGACGCTGCCGGTCACGGTATTCGTCCACGCCGAGGATCTCGAGGCGGCGCGCGAGATCGCCGCCTCGCTCGAGTCCGACGACCTGATCGGTGACCAGTGGAGTGATGGCGCGCCCAGCGAGGAGCACGAAGAGCCCTTCTCGCCCGACATGACGGCGCTCGACAGCGACGAACCGCCGCCGGCGCCGATCGAGGAGCCCGCCCCCCCGCCGGTGGCCGCCGCGCCACTGCAGCCGGAACGGTCGCCGCTGATCACCCTCATCATCATCGCGGCGCTCGCGCTGGCGCTCTACGTCGCCTTCCTGCGATGACCGCGATCGACCTGCGCAGCGATACGGTGACCCGCCCGACCGCGGCGATGCGCGCCGCGATCGCGGCGGCGGAGGTCGGCGACGACGTGTACGGCGAGGATCCGACCGTGCAGCGGCTGCAGGCGCTGGCCGCCGAGCGGACCGGCTGCGAGGCGGCGCTGTTCGTGCCGAGCGGCACGATGGCGAACCAGATCGCGCTGCGCGTCCTCACCCGACACGGCGACGTCGTGCTCGCCGCGCCCGGTTCCCACGTCGTGCGCTACGAGGCGGGCGGCGCGGCAGCACTTTCCGGCGTGCAGATCCATGCGATCGGCTCAGCCGGAATGTTCACCGCCGAGGAGGTGCTCGCCGCCCTTCCGCCGCGCGACGATCACTACGCGCCGGTGACCACCGTCGCGCTCGAGCAGACGCACAACGGCGCCGGCGGACGGCTCTGGCCGTTCGAGCAGCTGCGCGCGGTGGTGGACGCGGCGCGCGAACGCGGGCTGCGCCTGCACCTCGACGGGGCGCGGCTGTGGAACGCGGTCGTCGCCAGCGGCATCGACGCACCGCGCTGGACCGCCGGCTTCGACACCGTGTCGTTCTGCCTGTCGAAGGGCCTCGGCGCGCCGGTCGGCTCGCTGCTCTGCGGTCCGGCGGCGGTCATCGAGCGCGCGCACCGCATCCGCAAGATGTTCGGCGGCGGCATGCGTCAGGCCGGCGTGCTCGCCGCCGCCGGCGTGCACGCGCTCGAGCACCACGTCGAGCGCCTCGCCGATGATCACCGCCGCGCGCGCCGCCTGGCCGAGGGCCTGGCCGCCCTCGGGCTCGAGGTGTCGCCCTGGCCGGAGACGAACATCGTGCGCTTCCGCGCGCCGGACGCGCTGCGCCTCTGGGGCGCGCTCGGCGAAGGCGGCGTGCTGGTCAATCCGCTCGACGCCTCGACGCTGCGTGCCGTCACCCACCTCGACATCAGCGACGCCGCAATCGACGAGGCGCTGCAGCGCGTTCGCGCGGCACTCGGCTGAGCCCGACCCCCTGCTCCGCGCCTGCCCTCACCAGCCGACCGACGCCATGCGGCGCAGGATCGTCGCGGCGTACCGGTTCATGCGCTGCGGCCGGCGGCTGCGGGGTGCTGGCAGGCAGGCCGCCAGGCGCGCGGCCTGTTCGCGGCTCAGCGACGCCGCCGGTACGGCGTAGTAGTGCCGCGCCGCGTCCTCGCCGCCGTACACCCCCGGCGCCCACTCGACGACGTTCAGGTAGAGCTCGAGCACGCGTTCCTTCGGCAGGATGAGCTCGGCAACGATGCTGAGCGGGATCTCGAACGGTTTGCGCAACAGCGGCCAGTAGGTCGGAAAGTACAGATTCTTCACGAGCTGCTGCGTGATCGTCGAACCGCCGCGCCACAGCCGTCCGCGCCTCCAGTTGTCCTCCACCGCCTGCTGCATACCCTCCCAGTCGACGCCGGCATGCTCGAAGAAGCGCGCATCCTCGGCGGCAATCACGGCCCGCGGCAGATGACGGCCGAGATCGGCGAGCGGCACCAGTCCACTGCGCGTGCCGGGCGCATGGCCGTACTCCACCCAGCGCTGCAGCTGCAGCGCGGTGAGCAGGGGCGGCGAGTAGCGCAGATAGACGAGGCCGACGACACACAGGGCAAACCACGCGATCGCCAGCGCCGCGCTCCAGCGCACGATGGTGCGCAGCACGGCAAAGCGGCGGCGTGAAGCGGAGCGCCGCGCGGTCGCCCGCGCCGGCGCGGTTCGACTCGCCACGACGATCAGGGCACCCGCACCGGGGCCGCCGCAGCACCGTCGGCGACCATGTCCGGCGCCGCTGTCACCGCGCGACGGCGCGCCAGCAGCTCGATCCGCGTCCGCATCCGCAAGGCCTCCGTCCGGGTGCGTGCCAGATGGTCCCCCGGCACGCAACGGGGGCGCGGCGCCTCCGCCTGACTACTGGAGGGCGAGCGCCTCGCCGGCGGCCACGGCTTCGCCGCGATGCAGCAGGCGCGGCATGCGCAGCGTGAACGTGGAGCCCATCCCCGGGGTGGAAGTCACCGTCACCGTGCCGCCCAACCGGGTGGCAAGCCGCTGCACGATGTACAGCCCCAGCCCGACGCCGCTCGAGCTCAGCTCGCCGCGATTGTTCCCCTGCCGGAACGCCTCGAAGATCGTCATCAGCTCCTCGGGCTCGATGCCGATGCCGGTATCGCAGACCGCGATCTCGATCTCGTCGCCGCGCTGCTCCCAGCGCGCCGAGACACGGATCATGCCGCGCGCCGTGTACTTGCACGCGTTCTCCAGCAGATTGCGCAGGATGGTGCGCAGCTTCTCCTCGTCCGTGCGCAGGGTCGGCAGATCGTCGGCCGGCGCCCAGTGCACGGCGACCTGCGGCGTATCGGGCAGCGTCGCGCGCAGCTCGGCGAACAGCTCGGCGAGCTCGACCTCCTCGCAGACCAGGCGCTCGTGACCGAAGTCGAGGCGGCTCGCGTCGAGCATGCGCCCGATCGCCTGCTGCAGGATGCGGCCGGACGCCCGCACCCGGCCGAGCGCGTGGCGCTGGTCGGGAGTCGTCGCGCCGTAACTCTCGTCGATGAGCAGCTCGGTATAGCCGAGGAGCGTCGTCAGCGGCGTGCGCAGCTCGTGCGAGACGGTGGCGAGGAACTCGGTCTTGATGCGCTCGGCTTCCTGCGCCCGCGCATAGAGGACCCGGAACTCGGCCAGCGTGCGCTGCAGCTGTCCGGCGAGCGCCTCGGCGCTGTCGGCGCGGCGGCCTTCGCGACGCGCGCGCTCGACGAGGTGCCCGTAGAAGATCGCGGTGGTGAACAGGAACGGGATGCGGATCAGCGACGGCGAGCTCCAGGCCTCGGCGCCACCGCCGAGCGCCGAATGTCCCCACAGATAGGCAACACAGACGACGCACGCCGCGACCGCGATGAGCCGCAGGTTCTCGCCGACGGCGGCGAGGAGCAGCAGGAAGAAGTAGAGCATGAAGAAATCGGCGCTGAACTGCCCGCTGCTCATCAGCGCCCCGGTGACCCAGACGGTGTCGAACACGATCACGCCGACCGCGAAGCGCATCGAGTCGGTCCACGCGCGCGGCAGGTGCGCGATGACGACGTTCGAGGCGAGCGCGATGGCGATGAGCAGGCCCGCCAGGAACGACGGGGCCGCGAACGCCCGCTCGACGAGCAGCAGATACGCCGTCGCGATGATCAGGGTGTAGCGGAGCAGCAGAAACGCCCGCAGTTTCGATGCCGGGTCCACGCGACGGCCGTGCAGCAAAATGCAGACCTGCCCATGCGCAACACGACGTGCGATGTCGCGCGCCGGCTGCGCATTGCGACATCGCGTGCGATCCGATGGCCGATCGACAAATTCGTGACGCTTTGCCGCGCGCCATCCGGCTTCTGACAGATTGGCCACCGAGAGCCGACGAGGACACCGAGTCGCCTGGCCCGCCGGATTCATGTGCTTGCAACGACTCGACGTCGTGTCCTCTGGCCCTCTGTGGCAGATGCTTCAGGGTGCCCGGCGTCAGCTGGCGGGGACGTAGTCGGTGAGCAGCTCCGGCAGATCGTCGATGCTGCGATCGCCGACACAGTCCTCGCAATACGTCGAGCGCCGGCCGGCCGAGGTGGCCGAGCCGTGCGTCGGACACCCGCACTGCGGACAGAGAAAGGGGTATGGGGAGGAACGATGGATTGATGCCATTGGCGCGCAGCGTACCCGGCGCGAGTTACGGGCCGGTGACACGCGCATGAACGTTCGGCGTGGCCGCCTGCGTTGTATTGGCCTCTGCCGAACGGCAGAGTGCCCGCGATGCAGCACCCCCTGCACACGCGCGCGGTCAGCGTCACCCTGCTGCAGGGAGAGGACGACCGGATCGACGTCCGCGCCACGCTGCTCGACCTGCGCAAGCGCGGCATCGTTCCGGTCGGCGGCGACCTCGGCACGCCGGGGATCGTGCATCACATGGAGCTCGACGCGGTGATCGATCCGCGCGGACCGCACCTCGACCGGTTCGCCACCCGGCAGCCGCACGTCGCGTTCGAGCCACAACCGATCACCGGTGGCGAGAGCTGCCGGGATCCGGTCGAGCGGCTCGCGACGTTGCACGGAGTGCCGCTCGATGCGGCGTTCTTCCGCACCCTGTCGGCGGTGTTCGGCGGTCCGCGCGGCTGTTCGCACATCCTCACGCTCGCCCAGACACTCGCCGCGACGGCGCAATGGGCGCTCCGTCCGGACGGCGTGCCGGCGCGCGACGAACGGCGGCGCGCCGGCGAGCGCCTCTTCCGCCGCGACCTCCTCGTCGACGGCACGCAGCATCCCGACGGCGAGATCGAGCTCGTCGCCCAGCTCACCGACGTCACCTTCGCTCCCGCGCCGGCAATCGCCCCGCCAATGGAGCGCTTTGCCACGCTGCACGAGGTGCGCGTCGCGGCGCCGATCGCCCCGACGACGATGACCTTCGGTGCGCTGCATGCCGTCGAACGGCAGCGGACACCGGAGACGCTCGACCGCCTCGACTGGACCGACCGCAGCGAGCGCGTCGCCGGCGTCTGCGGCCTCTCGCCATTCCGCGGCATCTCGGCAACCCTGTTCGCGCAGCTCGGCAGCGAACCTGCCGATCGGCCGCTGCTCGACGCCCTGCTGCTGCTCGCGCCGACGTTCATCCAGGTGTGCGGCACGCTCTCCGACACCTGGCTCGCGCGCTGCAAGGAAGCCGAGACGCTGGTCGGCATGGGCGGCATGCCCGACGCCTGCTACATGTGGCGGCGCGGCGGCGCGCTCGACCGGCTGCGCGGCGCGAACGATCCGCTGCCGGCGCTCTGAGCGCCGGCAGCCCCATGTTGGCCGCGCCGCCGCGGCCGTTTATACGGCCAGAGCGAAATGGATGCCCCGATGGAAGTCGCCGTCCGCCTCACCCCGACCGAGGCCCGCCTGCTCGGCGTCCTGGTCGAGAAGGCGCTCACCACCCCGGAACAGTACCCGCTGTCGCTCAACGCCGCCGTGCTCGGCGCCAACCAGAAGAGCAACCGCTTCCCGGTGCTCGCGCTCAGCGACGACGAGGTCAGCGAGGCGCTCGACGGGCTGATCGACAAGCAGCTCGCGCGCAAGGTGTTCCCCGGCAACAGCCGCGTCGACAAGTACGCGCACACGGGGACCTCGACGCTGAAGATCGAGATCGCGCAGCTCGCCGTGCTCGCCGAGCTCCTCATGCGCGGCCCGCAGACGCTCGCCGAGCTGCGCACGCGCGCCGGCCGCATGATCGACATCGCCTCCGCGGAGCAGCTCGAGACGCTGCTCGCCGGGCTCGAGGCGCGCGGCTTCCTCGCGCGTGTCCCGGCGGGCCGCGGCAGCCGCGTCGAACGCGTCGTGCAGACGCTCTGCCCCGACCTGCACGCCCTCGACGGGCCTGGTGCCGCCCCGGTGTCGAGCGAGGGCGCTCCCGAGGAAGCGCACGCGCCGACCCGCGCCGCGCTCGGCGAACGCCTCGCGGCGCTCGAAGCACGGGTGGCGCAGCTCGATCGCCACCTGCGCGCGCTGGCGGACAAGCTCGGCGAACCGATCGAGGACTGATGGCCGCCGGCTTTGCCGACTGGTTCATCGGATGTGATGTGACTGGATTCGCTCCACTCGTGTCCTCTGCGCCCCTGCCGACCGGGCGAGACGGGATTCGTCGGGCACGGTCTGGGCAGCCCCTTTGGACGGCTCCGCCTGCTCGGCTAAGGTGACCTCCGCGTGCCAGACGTTCTCCCCGATCCATCTGCGCACCTGGCCTTCGAGGACGTCTCCATGGCGTTCGGTGAGCGCCGGGTGTTCGATCACCTCTCGTTCCGCTTCCCGCCCGGCCGGATCTCGGTCATCCTCGGCGGCAGCGGTTCGGGGAAGAGCACCGTGCTCCGTCTCATCGGCGGCCTCGTGCAGCCGGTGCGTGGCCGCATTCTCGTCGACGGCGAGGACGTCACCCGGCTGTCGGAGCGCCAGCTGTTCCGCCTGCGCGAGCGCCTCGGGATGATGTTCCAGGGCGGTGCGCTGCTCGACTCGATGACGGTGTTCGACAACGTCGCGTTCGCGCTGCGCGAGCGGACGCGCGCCAGCGCCGCCGACATCGCCGCCCGCGTCCGCGAGAGCCTCGCCGCGGTCGGCCTGTCGGATGCGGAGGACCTGCTGCCCGGGCAGCTCTCGGGCGGCATGGTGAAGCGCGCGGCCCTGGCGCGCGCGCTGATCATGCGGCCGCGCATCCTGCTCTGCGACGAGCCGTTCTCCGGCCTCGATCCCGTCTCGGCGCGCCGCATCGAGGCACTGCTCGGCACGATCAACGCGCGCTTCGACGTCACCGTGGTCGTCGTGTCGCACGACATCCCGTCGACGATGCGCATGGCGAGCCAGGTCCTCGTGCTGCTGCCCGACGGCGCCGTGCAGGGCACGCCGGACGAGCTCGAGCACAGCCGCGATCCGCGCGTCGCGGCGTTCCTGCATCCCGACATCGACGCCGCGCTGCGCACCGAGGCCGGCGAGGTCGAGGTCCGCCCCGGAGCGCGCGCATGCTGACGCTCGTGCGCCGCCTCGGGGCGGCAAGCGTGGCCGCCGTCGAGCAGCTCGGCAGCATTGCGCGTTTTGCCGGCCACATCCTCGCCACGATCGTCACCCCCCGGCCGCGTGTCGGCCGGTTCGTCGACGAGCTCTTCCGCCTCGGCGTGCTGTCGGTGCTGATCATCGTCCTGTGCGGCGTGACCGTCGGCGCGGTGCTCGGGCTGCAGGGCTACAACACGCTGGTCCGGTTCGGCGCCGCCGACTCGCTCGGCGCCGTCGTCGGACTCAGCCTGATCCGCGAGCTCGCGCCGGTGCTCACCGCCCTGCTCACCACCGGCCGCGCCGGGTCCGCGACCACCGCCGAGATCGGCACGATGGTGGTCACCGAGCAGCTCGACGGCCTGCGCATGATGTCGATCGATCCCGTGCACTACGTCGTCACGCCGAAGGCGCTGGCGATGACGGCGGTGATGCCGCTGCTCTCGGCGCTGTTCACCGTCTGCGGCATCTTCGGCGGCTATCTCATCGGCGTGCGGGTGATGGGCCTCGATGCCGGGCTCTACATGAGCAGCCTGCAGGACGCCGTCAGCTTCCGCGACGACGTGCTCGGCAGCCTGCTGAAGGCCCTCGTCTTCGGCGCGCTCGTCGGGTTGATTGCGACGTATCGCGGCTTCACCACCCGGCCGACATCCGCCGGGGTCAGCGCCGCGACGACCTCGACGGTCGTCGTCTCCTCGGTCAGCATTCTCGTTTTCGACTACATCATCACCGCGTTGTGGGGAGTGTGAGCATGCGCCGGTCACCCATCCGCGACCTCGTGGTCGGCTGCTTCGTGCTCGCCGGCTTCGCCGCGATCGCGTATCTCTCGCTCAGCGTCGGCGGCATTTCGTACACCGGCCCGAAGGGCCTGCGCGTCACGGCCGACTTCGACGAAATCGGCGGCCTCAAGCCGCGCGCTCCGGTGGTGATCTCCGGCGTCAAGATCGGCGAGGTCGAGCGCATCGATCTCGCCGACGACTACCGCGCGCGCGTGACGCTCAACGTCGATCCGGCACTGGCACTGCCGATCGATACCACGGCGTCGATCGTCACCTCCGGCGTGCTCGGCGACCGGTACGTGTCGCTGCAGCCCGGTGCCGAGGAGGAAACCCTGCGCCCGGGCGACCGCATCGAGTTCGTCGAGTCGGCGGTGATCCTCGAGCGCATGATCGGCAAGCTGATTCACAACGCCAACGTCGGCAATGGAGCGCAGCAGTGAGCCGCGCCGGGCTGCTCCGACGCGGGCCGGTGCTCGTTCTTGCCGTCATCGCGCTCTGTGCCGCCGGTTGCGCGGGCACCCAGCCTCCGCGCCCGGACCATGACCCGTGGGAGCGGCTGAACCGCCCGATGTTCGCGTTCAATGACTGGCTCGACCGCAATGCGCTCGAGCCGGTGGCGCGCGGCTGGGATCACGCCTGGCCCGACCCGGTGCAGCGCGGCTTCCGGAACTTCTTCGACAACCTGCGCTTTCCCGCCGTCCTGGTGAACGACATCCTGCAGGGCGAGCCGCGGCTGGCGGTGGAAACCATCGCGCGGTTCCAGTGCAACACGTTCCTCGGCGGGCTCGGGTTCTACGACCTCGCCAGCGAGCTCGGCGTGCCGCCGCACATCCAGGACACCGGCCTGACACTCGGCCGCTGGGGCATCGCGCCGGGCCCGTACCTCGTGCTGCCGTTCTTCGGCCCGTCGAATCCGCGCGATTTCGTCGGCTTCGCCGCCGACACGGCGCTCGATGTGTATCCCTATTTCATCACCATCCCCGGCATCACCGTCGGCCTCGCCGGCGTCAACGTCGTGAACCGGCGCAGCCTCTTGCTCGATCCGGTGACCGAGGCGAAGGCGGCCTCACTCGACTACTATGCGTTCGTGCGCAACGCCTACGTGCAGCGGCGCTGGCGCGAGGTGCACGGCCTTGCGGTGCCACCGGACGCGGCGGACGAGGATCTCTACAATGAGGAACTGTTCGAGGACTACGAGGAAGGTGAGGACTAGCGTGCGGAGCGTCCTGGTGCTGCTCCCCGCGCTGCTGCTCGCCGGGAGCGTCGAGGCACAAACCCCGGCCGACATCGTCAACGGACTCGCCAGTCAGGTGATCGCCGTGCTCCAGGATGCGCAGCTCGACAGCGCGAAGAAGCGCCAGCGCATCGAGGACATTGCCTATGGCGCGATCGACTTCCCGACGCTCTCGAAACTCGTGCTGGCCCGCAACTGGTCGAAGTTCTCACCGGACCAGCGCGCGACCTTCGAGAAGGAGTTCCGCGAGCACCTGTCGGTCACGTACGGCCGCAACATCGACAACTACCGCAACGAGAAGGTGCAGATCCTCGGCGAACGCCAGGAAAGCCGTGGCGACGTCACCGTGCAGAGCAAGATCCTGCGCGGCGGCGGCATCGAGGACGTCCTCGTCGATTACCGGCTGCGGCAGCGCGACGGCCAGTGGCGGATCATCGACGTCATCGTCGAGGGCGTCAGCCTGGTGTCCAACTTCCGCTCGCAGTTCCAGGATATCGTCGCCAACGGCGGCCCCGACCGCCTGCTGACGCTGCTGCGCGAAAAGAACGCCTCGGGCGAATCGCTGGTGGAGCCCGACGGGCCCGGCACGCGGTGACCCGCGCGCGCGCGTGCTTCATCCGGGTCGGCCACGGCGGCGCAGAGGACACCGACTCGATCGGATCCATCGTCGGGTTTCGATGAACGATCGACTCGGCGTCCTCTCCGCCTTTGTGGCTGATAGGGCGAACCGGCCGCGTCAGAACTTCCGGTCGATGATGTTCGGCACCACCACCGGCAGGTCGACGTTCTGATACAGCGACGTCTGCGCCCAGGCCTCGTGCTCCTGGCGGCGCAGCTGACCATCGGCATCCCGATCGGCGGTGGAGAATGCCGAGCGCAGGGTCGGCGACGCCTGCGCCTCCTCGCGCGTGACGACGCCGTCGCCATCGCGATCGGCATCCGTCCATTCCCGCGCGCGATCGCCGAAATAGCCGGCGATCTCGTCGAGCGTGATGAGTTGATTGCCGTCGCGATCGACCGACTCGAACAACGCGCCGGCAAAGCCGCCCTTGATCGCCTCGTCACGCGTCAGACTGTCGCTGCGGTCGAGGTCACTGGTCTGGAAGCGCACCCGCACATCCGAGGGCAGAAGATCGGGGGTCGGCGCCGGCTGCGCCACGGCAGCACCCGCGACACAGACGAACAGGAGCCAGCCGCGGCGGATCATGCCTGCGTCCGGGCCGCGGCGAGCGCCGCCTGCAGCTTCGTCTCGTTCTCGTGCGTGAGCGAGGTCTTGAGCACCGTGCCGCCCAGACCCCGCAGCGATTCGAGCACCTTGTCCGGCGTTGCCTTGCGCACCAGGACGAAGAGCGCCGAGGACCCCGGCTGCAGCGTGCCGGCGAGCTCCTTCATGAAGTCGTCGTCGATGCCGATGTCGCTCAGCGCGCCCGCCGCAGCGCCGGCGGCGGCCCCCACCGCCGCCCCGAGCAGCGGGCTGAGGAAGATCGTGCCGATCAGCAGGCCCCAGAAGCCGCCGCCGACCGCGCCGGCGGCGGGCAGCGGATAGGTCTGATGGAGCTTCACGGTGCCGTCGGATTTCTTCACCGCGACGACCGCATCCTCGAGGTCGAGCAGGTAATCCTTCTGCATCTTCAGCAGCTCGAGCCGCACCTCGTCGGCGCGGAATTCCGTGTCGTACCCGATGACCACGAGATCGCTCATGCGTTCCCTCCTCGATCCGCATTCCAGCCCAACGGGCCGGCTTGTCAACTCCCGGCGACTGCCACCGGTGGCATGTTGACCGCGCGCGGCGTTCCCGCTACCCGGCCGGTGTGTTCACGTCCGAAGCGGTGACGCACGGCATCCGCGTGCGCGTGCAGTCGAGCTACGTGCCGGAGCGCTCCGACCCCGAGCAGGGGAACTGGTTCTTCATCTATACGGTGGAGATCGCCAACCAGCGCGACGAGGCCGCCCAGCTCATCAGTCGCCACTGGATCATCACCGACGCGGAAGGTCAGGTCCGCGAGGTGCACGGCCCGGGCGTCGTCGGCGAGCAGCCGAAACTGGCTCCGGGCGAATCGTTCACGTACACGTCGGCCTGTCCGCTGGAGACGCCATTCGGCACGATGCACGGCAGCTATCAGATGGTCACCGACCGCGGCGACCGGTTCGACGCGGAGATCGCGCCGTTCCTGCTCGGCGAGCCGCACGCGGTCAACTGAGGCGCCCGGCGCCGGAGGGATCCACCATGCTCAACCCCCGCGAGTGCGTGCTCTACAGCGGCGGCCTGCGCGGCGCCGAGACGGCGTTCGGTGCCTGTGCGGAACGCTACGGGGTCGAGGAAGTGACCTTCACGTTCGAAGGGCACGAGATCGAGCGCCAGCGCGGCGTGCGCACCCTGAGCCATGCCGAGCTCCTGCACGGCGACGTGAGCCTCGCCTACGTCTCGAAGCTCATGCGCCGCCACTACCCCGAGACCGACTACATCAAGAAGGTGCTGCAGACCATCTGGCACCAGGTGAACAGCGCCCAGGAGGTCTACGTCGTCGGCAAGGTGCTCGACGACGACACCGTCATGGGCGGCACCGGCTGGGGCGCCGAGTTCGGCAAGCTGTGCAACAAGCCGGTGTTCGTCTTCGACCAGGATCGCGACGCCTGGCTCGGCTGGAGCGGGACCGGCTGGCAGGCCGCCGAGCCGGTGATCTCGCACCCGCACTTCGCCGGCAGCGGCACCCGCTTCCTGCGCGACAACGGCCGCGCCGCGATCGACGCGCTGTTCGCGCGCTCGTTCGCGACGTCCTGACGCACCGCCGCGCGCCGCGGCCCGACCGACCGGGGTCCCGGCGTGCGCGGCCGCGCCCGCGGCGCTCAGTTCTGCGCGCCGAGCACCCAGGCGGCGGTGTCGCGCGGCAGGTCGGGCAGCCGTTCGAGAAACTCGCGCACGTCCTCGCCGACGAGATTGCTGCCGAGGTTCTCGCGCAGGAACTCGTGGAAGTGCGTCGCCACGCGTTCGCTGAGCAGGCCGCAGCGGCGCAGCGTCGGCACGACGAAGCCCGACACCGGCCCGAGCCGCCGGCCCGCCATGGCGTGCCGGGTGAGCTCGTCGCGCTCGCGCGCCACGCAGGCGAACAGCTCGACCGGGTCGACGCCGGCCTCCTGCCAGATCTGCATCACCGCCGTCGCCAGCGTCTGCTGGTTGCGGCTGTCGATCAGCGTACGCGCCGCCTCGAGTGCGAAGTCCTCGAGCTCGCGGCGCTGCGTGTCGGAGAGACACGGGACGCAGCGCTCGACGTACTGCACCCCGTAGGCGTGGTGCCGCGATTCGTCGCGCGCGACGTACGTGAGCAGCCCCTTGAGCAGCGGCTCCTCGGTGAGGGTGCGCATCTCGCGGAAGCTGTACAGCGCCAGCCCCTCGACGACGATCTGCATGCCGACCAGCTTCTGCAGCCAGTCGCCGGTCTGCAGCGTGCCGTCGAGCACGCGCTTGAGCGCCGGCGCGATCGGCTGCACCTCGGCGAGCTTGGCGATGTAGCGGGCGAACACGTCGACGTGTCGCGCCTCGTCCATCGTCTGCGTCGCGGCGTAGAACTTCGCGTCCGTGTGCGGCACGGCGTTGACGAGTTGCGCCGCCACCATCAGCGCGCCCTGCTCGCCGTGCAGGAAGTTGCTCAGCCGGAACGCCGCGGTGCGGCGCGTCAGCTCCCAGCGCGTCTCCTCCGGCAGCCCGCGCCAGTAGGAGGTCTGCTCGACCGGCACTGCCGTACCGAGCGGCGTGCTGGCGAAGCGCGCGAGATCGATCGGCTGATCCCAGTCGATGTCGCGCCCGGCGATCCACTGCGCCTCGGTCGCCTTCACGTAGAGGCGGCGCAGCTCCTCGACCTCCGGGTCGTAGTTCCACTGGTAGACGACCTGCAAGGCCGTCTCGATCCCCGGCTCCTGGGTGGGCGTGGTGAGAGTGAATTCGCTCATGGGCAGCTCCTCCGGGTCGGGTGACGATCAGGATGCCGCGCGGCTGCGCCGCCCGCGGCGCATGTCGAGCACCAGGGTGCTCGCCGCAGCGAGGAACGCGCGCAGCGCGGCGAGCGCGTCCTCGGGGCGACCGGCGTCGAGCGCGGCGAGGCAGCGGTTCATCGTCGGCACGACGACGCCGGGATCGCGCCGCAGGTCGCGGCGCGCCTGCGCCATCGGCGCCGAGCGCAGAAATGCTGCGGTCTTGCGGGCCAGCATCTGCCAGACGCGGTTGCCCGTCATGTCGGAAATCAGCTCGAGCGCGCGCCGTGTCGCTTCGAAGCGCTCCTCACGCGGCCGGGCCTCGTCGGCGACCATGTCGCGCAGGGCGCGCAGCGCCGCGAGCTGCTCCGGACGGTGCCGCTCGAGCGCGAGGCGTGCCATCTCGAAGAACAGCGGCATCAGCACCTCGGTGACGTCGGCGAGCGCCTGGGTGTCGGTACGCCCATCGCGATGGATCATGAACGGCAGCACGCTCACCGAGGCCTCGGTCAACGGCCGCACGATGACCCCATCGCCCTGCCGCACGCGCACGAGGCCGAGCCCTTCGAGCACCTTCAGCGCCTCACGCACCGAGGTGCGATTGACCTGGAACTCGCCCGCCAGCTCGCGTTCGGGCGGCAGCTTCGCCCCCGGCGCGAAGCGCCCGTCGAGGATCGCGTCGCGCAGCTGCTCGGCCACCGATTCGTGAATCCGCCGCCGCGCCGGCGGCCGGAACGCAACGAGCCGCGTCGTCATGCGCCGATCCGGTTATCGGATGGTCCAACCAATTGTCAAGGTACGGAGGTGCGGAGGTGAACCGGTGGGGCGCCGAGGGGCTGACGTATGTCGGGATGGGGCGGGTCTCGCGACCAGACATCCCCGGTGCCGAGCACCGGTGACGTGCAGGGCACGCAGCACGCCAGCACTTCACCTCCGCACCTCCGCACCGCAGTTGCCATCCCCCGCCCGCGCCGCCATAGCCGTGTGCGCATGGCGCGGACGCAGGGTCCCCTTGGCGAATCCTGGCAGGCGTGGGTGGCGCTGGCGGTGGGGGTCGTTGCCATCAGCGCCCATACCGCCTCGTCGATGACGTTCGCGGTCCTGATGAAGCCAATCCTCGGCGAGCTCGGCTGGCAGCGGACCGACTTCGCGGCCGCGATGACGCTGCGCATGTCGATGATGGTGCTCGTGCTCGTGTTCGCCGGGCTTTACACCGACCGGCTCGGCGCGCGCGTGGTACTGACCGCCGGCGCCCTGATCATCGGCTTCGGCAACTTCGCTCTGTCGGCGATCCGCAGCCTGCCCGAGCTGTACGGCGTCATGGCGCTGCTCGGCCCGGGGCAGGCGGCGATCGGCTCGGTGGCCGCCTCGGCGCTGGTGCTGCGCCGCTTCCGGCACCGGCGCAGCATCGCCATCGGCATCCTCAACGGCGGCGACAACCTGCTGAACAGCGGCATCTATCTCGCCGCCGCCGGCCTGCTCGCGTGGTGGGGCTGGCGGGCGACGATCGCGACGCTCGCCGGCGCCTATCTCGTGCTCGCCGGCCTGATCCTCGTCGCGCTGCGGCCGGACGCGGAAACTGAGCGCACCACGCCACGCAATGCGATCCGCCTGCGCGACGTGCCGTGGCGCGATTCCCGCCTGTGGGTCGTCTGCCTCACGTATGCCGGCATCTATGCGTTCATCACGTCGGTGCAGCTCCATCTGCACGCGCACGTCACCGACCTCGGCTTTTCGCCCACCGCCGCGTCGGGCGTGCTCAGCACGCTCACCCTGGTCGGCGCGCTCGGCGCGCCGCTGTTCGGCGTGGTCGCCGAGCGGACCTCGGCTCGCGCCGCGCTGCTCGCCGTGGTGATCGGGTTGACGATTGCCGCCGGCGTGCTCGGCGCCATCCGCGAACTGCCGGCGTTCACCGCCTGGGCGATCGGGTACGGGCTGGTGAACAGCGGCGTGGTGGCGCTGCTGACCCTCGTCCTCGCCGAGCTCTTCGGCGCCGAGCCGATCGGCCGCCTGATGGGCGTCGCGATGGTCGCCTGCATGAGTGCCACGATGGCCGGCAACCTCTTCTCCGCCGGCGTCTTCGATCGCACCGGCAGCTATGCGCTCGCGTGGCAGGCGTACGCCGTGCTGATGATCGCCGTGCTGTTCCCCACCGTATGGCTGTGGCGGCTCGGCACCGGCGCGCCGCGCGTCGCCGCGCGTGCGCGGTGAGCGCAGCCCCGCGTTCTCGGTTTACTAAGCGTTTTTGCCCGTGGTAGCGTCACCGACGGGCACATCGTCCGAGGGGGGTCAGAGATGTTGTGTAGCGTTCGCCGTGAGTGGGTCGTGTCCGTGCTGGCAGGTGCCCTGTTGTGGATGGCATCGCCGGCCGCTGCATCGTACGTGTTGTTTGAAAGCGGTCCGGTCCGGCCGCTGGCCCTGTCGCCGGACGGGTCGCAGCTGTTCGCGGCGAACACGCCCGACAACCGGCTGGAGATCTTCTCGGTCACGCCGGCGGGGCTGACGAAGACCGGCTCGGTCGAGGTCGGCCTCGAGCCGGTTGCGGTCGCCGCGCGTACCGACGACGAGGTCTGGGTCGTCAACCACCTGTCGGACAGCATCAGCATCGTCGACGTGTCGAGCACGCCGCCGCGCGTCGTGCGCACGCTGCTCGTCGGCGACGAGCCGCGCGACATCGTCTTCGCCGGCCCGGGCGGCAACCGCGCGTTCATCACCACCGCGCGGCGCGGCCAGAACGTGCCCGGCTCGGTGCCGCCGCTCCTCACCACCGAAGGGACGCCGCGCGCGCTGGTGTTCGTGTTCGACGCCGCCAACCTCGGCAACACGCTCGAGGGCACGCCGCTGACGATCATCGAGCTGTTCGGCGACACGCCGCGCGCGCTCGCCGTCAGCCCCGACGGCGGCACGGTCTACGCCGCGGTGTTCCACTCCGGCAACCAGACGACGACGGTCACCGAAGGCGCCGTGTGCAACGATCTCAATCTGAGCAACAACACGCCGCAGGGCTCGTGCAACGTCTCGGGCACGATCATGCCCGGCGGCCTGCCGAACCCGGAGCGCAGCGCCGACAACGCGGCGCGGCCGGAGACCGGCCTGATCGTCAAGTTCGATTCCCTGGTCAATCAGTGGCGCGACGAGCTCAACCGCAACTGGAACCCGGCGGTGCGCTTCGACCTGCCCGACTTCGACGTCTTCCGCATCAACGCGAACGCGAACCCGCCGGTCCAGGACGGCATCGATGACGCGCAGTACGCGCACGTCGGCACGATCCTGTTCAACATGGTCGCCAACCCGATGAGCGGCAAGGTGTACGTCAGCAACACCGAGGCGCGGAACGAGGTGCGCTTCGAGGGCCCCGGCGTCCTCGGCGGCTCGACGGTGAACGGGCACCTGCACGAGGCGCGCATCACCGTGCTCGACGGCGTGAACGTCCTGCCGCGCGCGCTGAACAAGCACATCAATTACGCCGTCGTCCCGAGCCCGCCGGGCACCGCCGAGGCCAGCCTCGCGACGCCGACCGATCTCGTCGTCAGCAGCGACGGCACGCGGCTCTACGTCGCGGCGTTCGGCTCATCGAAGATCGGCGTCTTCGACACCGCCAAGCTCGAGGGCGACACGTTCACCACCCAGCCGCAGGACGGCGTCACCCACGTCGATCTCGGCGCCGGCGGTCCGGCAGGCGTGGTGCTCGACGAGGCGAACGACCGCCTCTACGTGCTGACGCGCTTCGACAATGCCGTGCGCGTCGTCGATACCGACGCCCTCACCGAGGAGACCGGCCTGCGCCAGTCCCTCTACACGCCGGAGCCGGCGAGCATCACCGCCGGCCGGCGGTTCCTCTACGACGCCGCCCACACCTCCAGCAACGGCGAGGCGTCGTGCTCGGCGTGCCACGTCTTCGGCGACTTCGACAGCCTCGCGTGGGACCTCGGCAACCCCGACGATACCGTTCTCGACAACCAGAATCCGGTCCTCTTCAACGTCGGCCAGAATCCCGACTTCCACCCGATGAAGGGCCCGATGACCACGCAGAGCCTGCGCGGCATGGCGAACCACGGCCCCATGCACTGGCGCGGCGACCGCACCGGCGCGCTCGATGAGCCGAACGCCCAGCCGGACGGCGGCGCGTTCGACGAGGACCTCGGGTTCAAGAAGTTCAACCCCGCCTTCGAGGGTCTGCTCGGTCGCGACGCCGAGCTGACGCAGACGGAGATGCAGGCGTTCACCGACTTCGTCCTGCAGGTGACGTATCCGCCCAATCCGGTCCGTAACCTCGACAACAGCCTGACGGCGAGCCAGCTGGCGGGGCGCAACGTCTACTTCGGCCCGATCACCGACACCGTCTTCAACTGCAACGGCTGTCACGTGCTCGACCCGGCGCAGGGATTCTTCGGCAGCGACGGGCAGACGACCTTCGAGAACGAGCCGCAGATGTTCAAGGTCGCCCACCTGCGCAACATGTACCAGAAGGTCGGCATGTTCGGCATGCCGGCCGTGCCGTTCGTCGCGGCGGGCAACAACGCACACACCGGCCGTCAGGTGCGCGGCTTCGGCTTCCTGCACGACGGCAGCATCGACACGCTGTTCCGCTTCCTGAACGCGACGGTGTTCAGCACGAACAACCAGCAGAAGCTCGATCTCGAGCAGTTCATTCTCGCGTTCGACAGCAACCTCGCGCCGATCGTCGGCCAGCAGGCGACGCTGACCGCCGCCAACGCCGGCCTGCCGGCGCTCGCGCAGCGCCTGAACCTGTTCGACGCCCGCGCGGCACAGGACGAGTGTGACGTCGTCGCCAAGGGCACCGTCGGTGGCCTGCAGCGCGGCTGGGTGCGGCTGTCCGACGGCAACTATCGCAGCGACCGCGTCAGCGAGCCGCTCGACACACCGGCCGCACTGCGCTTCAAGGCGACGACGCCCGGCCAGGAGCTGACCTTCACCTGCGTGCCGCCGGGCACCGGCGAACGCATCGGCATCGATCGCGACGAGGACGGCTTCTACGACCGCGACGAGCTCGACGCCGGCAGCGACCCTGCCGACGCGCTGTCGATTCCCGCCGGCACCTCCGCGGCGCTCGTCCCGGCCAAGAAGCTGATGATCAAGAACAAGAACCCCGACGACGAGGCGAAGAACAAGATCATCGTGCTCGCCAAGTCGCCCTCGATCACCGCCCCGGCGCCGGGCAGCGCCGACGATCCGCGCTGCAACGGCGACCCGAACGGCACCGTGCGCGCGACGCTGACCATCGCCAGCTCCAGCGCCGGCCAGTCGCACAGCGTCGACCTGCCGTGCGAGAACTGGAAGCTCCTCGGCTCCGAGTCCAAGCCCAAGGGCTACAAGTACACCGACAAGGAGCTCGATCAGGGGACGGCGAAGCTGGTGATGTGGAAGACCGGCGTGCAGCTCAAGGCGACGCTGTTCGGCAAGGGACCGTCGACGCTCGACTACGACCTCCAGCCCGGCATCAGCCAGGGCACGGTCCAGGTGCGCTTCGACTACGGTGCCGGCGACGTCTGCCTCGCCTGCGACGGCGCCCCGGGCAAGGACGGCAGCAACGGCAAGCAGTTCCTCGGCAAGAACTGCGCGGCGCCGGTATCGTGCCTGCCGTGACCGGACCGCGCGCATGAGCGGGGCACGGTGACCAGTGCCGATCGCTGGCACTGGTCACCGTGCCGTCACCCGCCAGCGGCTGCACGCCAGCGCCCGGAGCCGACGGCTGCCGTTTCCGCCGCCAGCAGCCACGCCCGGTTCCACCGGGCGTCGAATCTCCCGCGAGAAGCCATCGGCGATGCGCGCCAGCTCCCCCCGTCACTGGTAACGAACCGCCGTCTGGGCTTTGCTGCGCACCATGCTCGTCGAGGCTCGCGGGGTCACCAAGCGCTTCGGTGACCGGCTGGCGGTCGCCGGCATCGACCTCGACGTCCCCGCCGGCGAGTGCTTCGGCCTCCTCGGACCGAACGGCGCCGGCAAGACGACGACGCTGCGCATGATCTACGGCGTCTGTCGCCCGACGAGCGGCACGATCCGCGTGTTCGGCATCGACATCGGCGCCGATCCGCGCGCCGTCCGGCGCCGCCTCGGCGTGACCCTGCAGGAGAACGTGCAGATCGAGGCGCTGAGCCCGATCGACAACCTGCGCGTCTTCGGCCGCTATCACCTGCTGCGCGAGCCGGAGCTCGGGAGCCGCATCGAGGAGCTGATCGACTTTCTCGAGCTCCGCTCGCACGCCACCGTCCCCGTGCAGCGCCTCTCCGGCGGCTTCAAGCGCCGCCTCGCGATCGCGATGTCGCTGATCAACCGCCCGGAGCTCCTGATCCTCGACGAGCCGACCACCGGCCTCGATCCCGCCGTCCGGCTGGCGCTCTGGGCGCGCGTGCGCGATCTGCGCGCCGCCGGCACGACCGTGCTCCTCACCACGCACTACATGGACGAGGCGCAGCGGCTGTGCGACCGCGTCGCGATCGTCGCCAGCGGCCGGGTGATCGCCAGCGGCGCGCCGGCGGCGCTGGTCACCGCGCATCTGGCGCGTGAAGCGGTGGAGTTCGACGGCACGGACGCCGAAGCAGACACGCTGCTCGACGGACTGCCGCCGCCGCGCCATCGCCTGCGCAGCGGACGGCGTCTGATCTGCTGGCTCGACAATCCGGCGCCGCTCGTCGAGCGCCTGCACGCCGCCGATCCCGAGGACCGCCGCAACCTGATCGTCCGCCCGGCGAACCTCGAGGACGTCTTCCTGCGCCTGACCGGCGTCAGTCTCGAGGGTGGGCAATGAAGGCCTCCCTGCCCCACGCCGTCGCCGTCTGGCGGCGCAATGCCGCCATGTATCGCCGCACCTGGTGGCTCAACCTGCTGCCGAACTTCTTCGAGCCGGTGCTCTATCTCGTCTCGATCGGCATCGGCGTCGGCGCCTACATCACCGCCATGGGCGGCACCTCGTACGCCGGCTTTCTCGCCCCCGGCCTGGTCTGTGTCGCGGCGATGAACGGCGCCAGCTTCGAGGTGACGTACAACTTCTTCGTCCGCATGAACTACGAGAAGCAGTACGACGCCATGCTGACGACGCCGATCCAGCCCGACGACGTGCTGGTCGGCGAGATGCTGTGGGCCGTGAGCCGCGCGACGATCTACGGCCTCTGCTTCCTCGCCGTCGTCGCGCTCTTCGGTCTTGCGCCGATGCCGGGCGCGCTGCTCGCCATCATCGTCGTGCCGCTCGCCGGGCTGCTCTTCGCGGCGATCGGCCTCGCGTTCTCGCTGCGCATCCCGACGATCGAGCTGTTCAGCTTCTACTTCACGCTCTTCCTGACGCCGCTGTTCCTCTTCTCCGATGTCTTCTTCCCGCTCGAGGAACGGCTCAGCGGCGCCTGGCTATGGGTCGCCGAGGTGCTGCCGCTGCTGCACCCGGTGCGCCTGGCACGCTATGCGTTCGGCCAGCGCAGCGGACTCGGCGTCGCCGTGTGGGACGTCGCGTACATCGCGATCGTCTCGACCCTGCTGCTCGCCTGGGCCCGCCGCACGGTGCGCGCACGCCTGATGAGCTGAACCGCGGCGACGCGGGCTCGCCTGATGGGGCGTCGACGCCCACCGCGCATGCGCGTGGCCGCTGTCCGTGCGGCGCTGCGCCGCGGGCGGCCACAGGGCCAGCGCCTACCGGTGCGCGATGGACGTCACGCGTGCCATTCTAGGCGGAGGCGCGGCGTTCCTGATCCAACAGGCGTCGACGGCGGCCTCCAGCGGTGCGTGCCGCCGACTGGACAGGCGCCGCGGAAGCGGCGCCGTCCAGATGCATGGCGTCAGTGGGTCAGAAGTACTCGGCCGGCGTCTCGGCCGTCTTCTCGTCGGCGTCGCGGCTCGGGATCCACTTGCCGGTGATCATGTCCTTGTAGCCCATGCCCGGACCGACCATCGGATAGACGTGCGCCGTCGGGTCGACCATCACCTCGAGGAACGCCGGTCCCGGGAAGGCGACGAACTGCTCGAGCTGCGGCCGCACCTCGGCCTGCTCCGTGACGCGGCGCGCGAAGCCGAACCCGTCGGCCTCGCATGCCTTGACGAAGTCCTTCTTGTGCAGCGTCTTGTCCGACCCCGAGTAGCGGTTCGCGTAGAACAGGTCCTGCCACTGGCGGACCATGCCGTCGCCGAGATTGTTCAGCAGCAGCACCTTGACCGGAATGTCGTAGGTGGTGAGCGTCTCCAGCTCGCCGAGGTTCATGCGGATCGAGCCGTCGCCGTCGATGTCGATGACCAGCGCACCGGGATTCGCGATCTGCGCGCCGATCGCCGCCGGCAGGCCGAACCCCATGGTGCCCATGCTACCCGAGGTGAGGAACGTCCGCGGCTGGATGAAGTCCATGTACTGCGCCGCCCACATCTGATGCTGGCCGACGCCGGTGGCGACGATCGCGTTGCCGCGCGTGATCGCGTTCAGCTGCTCGAGCACGTACTCGGACTGGATGCGGGTGGATTCGCGATTGTAGTTCAGGGCGTGTTTCGCCTTCAGCTCGCTGACGTGCTGGTGCCAGTCGCTGAAGTCCTTCTTGAAGCCGAGCTGCTCGCCCGCCTTGAGCAGCTGCTGCAGGCCGCGCTTCGCGTCGGCAACGTGCGACCAGTCGACGTGCTTGACCTTCTCGATCTCCGAGGCGTCGACGTCGAGATGCGCGATGCGCGCGCTCGGCGCGAACTCCTTCACCTTGCCGGCGACGCGATCGTCGAAGCGCGAGCCGAGCGCGAAGAGGAAGTCGCAATCCTCGACCGCATAGTTCGCGAACGCCGTGCCGTGCATGCCGAGCATGCGCAACGACAGGTCGCTCGTCGTGTCCACCGCCCCGATGCCCATCAGCGTGGTGACCACCGGGATGTGATAGCGCTTGGCGAACTTGCGCAGCTCGGCCGCCGCCTCGGCGTTGATCACGCCGCCGCCGGCGTAGATCAGCGGCCGGCGCGCGTTGGCGAGCAGCGCGAAGAACGCCTCCGCCTCCGCCGGCGTGATCGTCGTCCGCGTCAGCTCCTCGAGGCGGCTGCGGTAGCCCGGCAGGGGCAGCGTGCCGCTGCCCGCGAACACCGACTGGCTGAGCTGCACGTCGCGCGGGATGTCGACGACCACCGGACCCGGCCGGCCGCTGCGCGCCAGCTCGAACGCGCTGCGCATCGTCGACTCGACCTTGTGTTCGTCGGTGAGCAGGAAGACGTGCTTGGCGCACGACGCCATGATGTTGAACACCGGCGCTTCCTGGAACGCGTCGGTGCCCATCGCGGCGCGCGGCACCTGTCCGCAGATCAGCACCACCGGCACCGAGTCGGCCTGACAGTCGCGCACCGGCGTGACCGCGTTCGTCGCGCCCGGACCGGAGGTCACCAGGAAGACGCCGACGCGCCCGCTCGAGCGCGCGTAGCCGGCGGCCATGAAGCCCGCCCCCTGCTCCGTCGCCGGCACGATGAGGCGGATCTGCTCCGCCGTGTCGTGCTTCTCGTTGTAGCGGAAGATCGCGTCGTAGGTCGGGAGGATCGCGCCGCCGCTGTACCCGAAGATCGTATCGACGCCTTCATCGGCGAGTACCTGTACGATCGCATCCGCTCCGATCATCGTCTGGCCAGCCAGCGGATGAGCGCTGGTGGGTTCGTCGGGTTGGTTGCGAGTCGGCTTCACCAATGTCGGCATCTGTCTCACCCTGCGTGAAAAGTACTAGCAGGGTGTCATAGTTCTCAATTTTTGCAACGCGGCAGCGGCGGATTTCCCCGAATGTCCATGAAAACGTCCGCGCGTCCGCCGCGACTCATGTAAATCCTGCACTGAGCCGCTTATCGCCGATGCGTATCGCCGGTAGAGAGCATCCATGCAGCGCCGTCCGCTCGGTCGCACCGGTCTGCTGGTGACCCCGCTCGGGCTCGGCCTCGCCGCGCTCGGACGACCCGGGTACATCAATCTCGGTCACGCGCGCGATCTGCAGGGCGACTACGATGTCGAGGCGATGCGGGCACGCGCCGCCGCGGTGCTCGATGCCGCCTGGGACGCCGGGATCCGCTACATCGACGCGGCGCGCTCGTATGGCCGCGCCGAGGCGTTTCTCGCCGACTGGCTCGCACGCCGCGACCGGCAGCCCGACGAGCTGACGATCGGCTCGAAGTGGGGCTACACGTACACCGCCGACTGGCGGGTCGCGGCGGAGCAGCACGAGGTCAAGGATCACTCGCTGGCGACGCTGGAGCGGCAGCTCGGCGAAACGCGCGCCTGCCTCGGCCCGTTCCTGCGCCTGTACCAGATCCATTCGGCGACGCTCGACAGCGGCGTGCTCGATGACGCCGCCGTCCTGTCGCGCCTGGCGGCGCTGCGCCGTGACGGCGTGGCCATCGGCCTCTCGCTGAGCGGTGCCGGTCAGGCCGACACGTTGCGCCGCGCGCTCGCCGTCAGGGTCGACGGCGCCCCACTCTTCGATGCCGTGCAGGCGACGTGGAATCTGCTCGAGCCCTCGACCGGTGACGCCCTCGCCGAAGCGCATGACGCCGGGCTCGGTGTGATCATCAAGGAAGCGCTCGCCAACGGCCGCCTCACCGACCGCAATCGGGATCCTGCCTTCGCCACGCGCCGCGCCCACCTCGCTGACGTCGCCGGCCGCCTCGGCTGCACGCTCGATGCCCTCGCGCTCGCTGCCGCCCTCGCCCGCCCGTGGGCGGACGTCGTGCTCAGCGGCGCCGCCTCGATCGCCCACCTCGCATCGAACCTCGCCGCCCTGCGCCTCACCTGGTCCGCCGACCTCGATGACGCGCTCGCGCCGCTCGCCGAGCCCGCGCAGGACTACTGGGCGACCCGCGCCCGGCTGCCCTGGAACTGAGCAACCCGCAGCGTGCCGAACACGATCGGCCACGGAAGCGCAGGAGGACACGCCGTTCAGGAAACCAGGTCACTCACCTCTGATGGACTGACGACTCAGTGTCCTCTCTGCTCGCGGTGGCCACTGTTCGGATGGGCACGGCCTCGCGCACCCTCACCGCGTGTCGCGGTAGCGTCGCTTCAGCGTCTCCGCCGGTACGCCGCGCCAGTACAGGTAGCGCAGGCGCCACATGAGCAGGATCGTGCGCAGCGGCCCGTCCTGCACCCAGCGACGCGACGAGGTCGTCACCCGCGCCCGCAGGCAGGCGATGCGCCCGCGGCGCTTGAGCGCCCGCGACAGCGCCAGATCTTCCATCAGCGGCAGGTCGGGAAATCCGCCCACCGCCTCGAACACGGCGCGCGGCAGGAACTGCGCCTGGTCGCCGGTGGACAGCCGGCTGAATCGCGAGCGCAGGTTGATCAGCGCCGCGGTGAGCGCAAGCAGCGGCGACGACGGCTCGAGGCGCACGTCGAAGCGCCCGCCAGCGACCTGCGGGTCGGCGAGCGCGCGCATGACGGCCTCGTCGAATCCGGGTGGCAGGCGCGTGTCCGCATGGAGGAACAGCAGGATCGGCGCCGTCGTGCACGCCGCGCCGGCGTTCATCTGTCGCGCGCGGCCGCGCGGCGCGCTGATCACCCGCGCTCCCGCGGCGCGCGCGACGGCGACGGTCTCGTCACGGCTGCCGCCGTCGACGACCACGATCTCGCGCACGCCCGGCGCGCGGGCGCTGGCGATCGTCGCCGCGATCTGCGCCGCCTCGTCGAGCGCCGGAATGATGACCGCGATCGCGCTCACTCCGGACGCTGCCCCGGCTGCGCGTTCAGCGTCCAGTCGTAGTCGAGATATGTGATGCGCGCCCCGTCGGGCAGCGCCACCCAGCGCCGCACATACGCCGGCACCGATCCCGCCGCGTCGGTGAAATCCTCGGCGAACCACTTGAAGAGCATCGACAGGTGCACCATGTCGCCAGGCCCGATCCGGTTGCGCGCCGGATCCTGGAGAAACCCGCGCGCCTGCTCGTCGAGCTGCGCGTCGAGTTGCGCGCCGCGGTACGCCTCGCGGCGCAGCCGCGGACAGCTCGTCGAGGCGCAGACGAGCGCGAAGTGGATGCGCGGCTCGCGGAAGCGCCGGCGCAGGATGTCGTGCTCGATCTCGTCGAGCGTGCGGCGGCGGCCGGCGACCGGAAAGGAATGGAAGGCAAAGAACCGCTTGCGCGCGAACAGCCCCTCGGCGTGCTGCCCGGCAAGCACGCCGCGCAGCACGTTCGCATTGTAGGCATTGAGCCAGAAGGCGATCTGCGCGGGCTCGGCGAGCGCGGCGGGATCCGCCGCCGCGAGCGCCGCGAGATAGCGGTCCAGCGCCGCGCCATCCTCCACCGCCAGCGTGCGATAGGCGACGCGGCCCTCCGCATCGACGTGGCGCTGCAGAATGGCATCGAACGGCGCGTGCAGATCGTCACCGCGTGTCGCCGGCACCAGTGTCAGCAGCCCGATGACGAGCAGCGACAGCCGGATCCGGCGCGCAGGCGGTCGCCGGTGATCGCACGCGGAGCGCAGCCGCATGCCGGTGCTCGTACGGGAGCGCCGGCCAGGTCGCAATGCCCGCCGTCCGGCTTGCACGCCGCCGCGGCGCTCCCTATCCCGGGCGCATGCGCATTCCCGTGGGCGACATCACCCTCAACTACACGCTCGAGGGCACCGGCACGCCGCTGGTGCTGACACACGGCCTCGGCGATTCGCTGCGCTTCTGGGACGGCGTCGCGCCGGCGCTGGCCGCGCACCACACGCTGCTGCGCTGGGACGTGCGCGGCTTCGGCGAGTCCGACAAGCCCGCCGGTCCGTACGATGCCGCCGGCTTCGCCGCCGACCTCGCGCGGCTGCTCGATGCGCTCGCGATCGAGCGCGTGCATCTCGGCGGCATCTCGATGGGCGGTGTCATCGCCCAGCGGTTCGCCCTCGACCACCCCGGCCGCGTGCGCTCGCTCATCCTGTGCAGCACGTCGAGCGAAATCGGTCCGCGCGGCACGGCGAACTGGCAGCGGCTCGCCGATGCGATCGAGCAGCGCGGCTTCGGCGCCGGCGCGCGCGACGCCTCGCGCGCGTTCGCGCCCGCATTCGTCGCCCGCCACCCGGAGGTGGTCGCGGCGGCCGGCGAGCAGACGGCGCGCAACGATCCACACGCCTACGCCGCCGCGGCCCGCGCGATGAGCGCGTATCAGTGGACGGCGGAGCTCGCCCGCGTGCGCGTTCCCGTGCTCATCCTGCAGGGACTCGCCGACCAGCTGACGCCGCCCGGCGGCTCGGTGAAGATGCAGCGCGCCCTGCCCGCCGCGCGCCTGCTCATGTGCGAAGACACCGGCCACAACCTGCCGCTCGAGCACCCCGGCCGGTTCGCCGCTGCCGTGCTCGGCTTCACCGGCGGCGTCGATGCCGCCGCCGCATTGACCGGGTGAGTGTCGCGCCGGCGCTGCCCGGCACTTCCGAGTCAGCTGCCGCGGCGGCGCGGACATCGACACGACACGTCGCGCACCCCGTCATGGACAAGCTGCCGGGTGTGGTGAAGACTGGGCGCCGCATGCACGCGCACGCGCATGACCGCTCGCATGACCGGCGCGCCCTGTCCTGGGCGCTGGCACTGACCCTGGTCGTCTGTGGCGTCGAGTTCGCCGGCGGCTGGGTGACCAACAGCCTCGCGCTGCTCTCCGACGCCGTGCACATGCTGACCGATGCCGGCGCGCTGGGGCTCGGACTGTTCGCGCTCTGGGTGGCGAGCCGGCCGCCGAGTGCGGGCAAGACGTTCGGCTATCACCGCGCGGAGATCCTCGCCGCGCTCGCCAACGGCGTCACGCTCGGGCTCGCGGTGGTGTTCATCCTCGTCGAGGCGTGGGAGCGCCTGCGCGACCCGACGCCGGTCGACACGCGCGGCATGATGGTCATCGCCGCCATCGGCCTGGCGGTGAACCTCATCTGCGCCCGGCTGCTCGCGCCGGGCACGCACGGCAGCCTCAACCGCCGCGCGGCGTTCCTGCACGTCGTCTCCGACCTGCTCGGCTCGGTGGGCACGTTGCTCGCCGGCGCCATCGTCCTGGTCACCGGCTGGACCGGGGCCGACGCCGTCGCCGCGGCGCTGATCGCGATCCTCATCCTGCACAGTGCGTGGCAGCTCGTGCGCGAGTCGCTCGACGTGCTGATGGAGGCCGTGCCCCCGCACATCGACATCGATGCCCTGCGCACCGAGCTCGAGCGCGCCTCCGGCGCGTGCCGGGTGCACGACCTGCACGTCTGGACACTCACCACCGGGCGCTATGCGCTGGCGGCGCACGCGGTGATCGATCCCGACGCCGACGGCGACGCGGTCCTCGAGGCGATGCGGCGCGTGCTCGCCGAGCGCTTCGACGTGCACCACGTCACCATCCAGCTCGAGTGCGCGCGCCCGTGCGAACCCGAGACCGTGCACGCCTGACGGCGCGCGTCGGCGATCAGGGGCGCTCGATCTGCCCGAGCAGGGCGCGCGCCTCGCGCGCCTGGCGCTGCTTGCCCTGCGCCTCGGCAATCGCGACGGCCTTGTGCAGCAGCGACACGCTGCGTTCGGGCTCGCCCTTGTCGCGATAGGTCGCTGCGAGCTCGATGCGCGCACTGACCGCCTCGGGGTCGAGGGCGATCGCCCGCTGCAGGCATTCCTCGGCAACCTGCAGACTGCCGCCCAGCACCCAGGGCAGCTGGCGGTAGAGACCGCCTTTCGCCGCCAGCGCGTCGGCATGGTCCGGGTTGAGCTCGAGGGCGCGCTCGAGCTCGCGGTTCACCTTCAGCAGGCTGACCGGATTGGGCGTGACGCCGTCGAGCAACAGCAGGCGACCTTCGTTGGCGAAGATCGCGAAGTGCGCATCCGCGTTGCGATCGTCGAGCGCGGCCGCGCTGCGCGCCAGCCGCAGCCCCTCCTCATAGGCCGCGCGTTTCTCGCCGGGATCGGTGAGATCCTCGCCGCGATGCAGGCACTCGAGCGCGCGCGCCGCCAGCGACCGCGCGTCCTCGCCCGGGGCCGCCAGCCCTGTCCCGACGCCCGTGCCGATGACCAGCGACAGGGCGAGGATGATTGTGCGAGTGCGCCCGGGCATTCGAACGGGCGGAGCGTACCAGACGACATTGCGGAAAGAAACAACCGGGTGCCGCTCCGCCCCCCCGGGCGCGCCCGCGGTCAGTAGCGGATCAGGGAGTACACCGGGTGCGGCGCCACCCGCTGCCGGCCCTTGAGAAACTCGAGCTCGATGATGAACGCGCACTCGACGATCTCGCCCTGCAGGTGCTCGACGAGCTGGATCGCCGCGGTCGCGGTCCCGCCGGTGGCGAGCAGGTCGTCGACGATGAGCACGCGCGCCGCGTGACCGAAGGCGTCGCGGTGAATCTCGAGCATGTCGCTGCCGTACTCGAGCTCGTACTGCGCGGCGAACGTCTGCGCCGGCAGCTTGCCCGGCTTGCGCACGATGGCGATGCCGACGCCGAGCGCGTATGCCAGTGCCGCGCCGATCAGGAAGCCGCGCGACTCGATGCCGAGCACCATGTCCACCGTGCCGCGGTAGCGTTCGGCGAGGTGGTCGATCGTCCAGCGCAGCGCCGGCCCGCTGGCGAGCAGCGGCGTGATGTCCTTGAACAGGATGCCGGGCTTCGGAAAGTCCGGCACGTCGCGCACGTAGCGGCGCAGGTCCATTCAGCCTCCTCGCGCCACCGCCTCGGATCGCGGCGGCAGAAAAGCCAGCGGGTTGTAGGCGATGTCGTCGCGCCGCACCTCGAAATGCAGGTTCGGCCCGGTGGTACGGCCGGTGCGCCCGACCGCGGCGATGACGTCGCCGCGGCGCACGCGGGCGCCGTAGACGACGTGATGGCGCGCGTTGTGGGCGTACACCGTCAGGTAGCCGCGCACATGGCGCAGGATGATCATGCGCCCGTATCCCCGCAGCGTGCCGGCATAGACGACGACGCCATCGGCGGCGGCGCGCACCGGCGTCCCGACCGGCGCCGAGATGTCGATGCCGTCGTGATGGCGGCGACCGCGCCGGCCGTATCTCGACGACACCGGTCCGTCCACGGGCCAGCCGAAGCGCGGCGGCGCGGCGGCCGGTCGCTCGTGCAGCGCGGCGCGGTGCATCGGTGCGAGCGCCAGGCCGTCGACGGGCGCCACCGGCACGTGGCGATCATCGCGGTCGGGCACCAGGCGCTGCGCGCGCTCGGACAGCTGCTCGCGGCGCGCGCGGGCGCGTTCGAGCTCGGCCGCGCGCCGCGCGAGCGCCTGCATGGCGGTTTCCCGCGGCAGGCGCGGCGTCGCACAGCCGGTCGCGAGCAGCACCACGGAAAGACACCCGGCGAACGTCCCGATCCCCCGCATCGGTGACGGACGTGACGGCTCAGGGCCACCGCAGGTCGAGACCGCCGAGCTCGGCGATCGAGGCGTAATTGGTGAGATCGAGGTGCAGCGGCGTGATCGAGATGAAGCCGTCGGCAATCGCCGTGCAGTCCGTGCCCTCGGCGGGCACGAAGCCGAGATCGTCGCCGCCGATCCAGTAGTACTTGCGGCCGCGCGGATCGAGGTGCTCGACGATCGCGTCGCCGTAGCGCCGCTTGCCCTGGCGGGTGACGCGCCAGCCGCGCACCTCCGCCGCCGGCACGCCCGGCACGTTGACGTTGAGCAGCGTGTCGCGTGGCAAGCCGCGCGCGCCGACGAGCACGGCGAGCCGGCCGGCGAAGCCGGCGGCGAGACTGAAGTCGAGCGTGTCGCGCCCGGCCAGCGAGACGGCGATCGACGGCACGCCGAGCAGCGTGCCCTCCATCGCCGCCGACACGGTGCCCGAGTAGGTGATGTCGTCGCCGAGGTTGGCGCCGTGATTGATGCCGGAGACGACGAGGTCGGGCCGCACCTTCATGATGCCGTTGATCGCCAGGTTGACCGCATCGGTCGGCGTGCCGTCGACGGCGAAGTGCCGCTCGTCGAGCTCCTCGACGCGCAGCGGCCGGTAGAGGCTCAGCGAATGACCGGCGGCACTCTGCTCGCGGTCGGGCGCGACGACCCAGACGTCACCGAGCGGCTGCAACGCGGCCTCGAGCGCGCGGATGCCGGCGGCGCGAATGCCGTCGTCGTTGCAGACCAGAATGCGCATCGCGCGGACCCTACCAGCGGCCTTCCGGGCAGGCAATCAAGCCCGCGCGGCGGCCCGTGTTGAACTGCGCCGGGCATCGCGGCTACAAGTCGCACGTCCCACCGGGGCGTGGCGCAGCCTGGTAGCGCACTCGCTTGGGGTGCGAGTGGTCGGCCGTTCAAATCGGCTCGCCCCGACTGCACCGGGGCACGGCTCGCCGTGCCCCGGTCGTTTCTGACGGCACCTGTCCGTCCACCGCCGTGCGGGCAACTTACGCGAGCAGCGCACGGGCGCGCAGGAAGACCGCTTCCAGCATCGGGCGTGTCAGGCGGCCGGTGAACGTGTTCTGCTGGCTCGGGTGATACGAGCAGAGGAGCGTGACGCCGTCGGCGAGTGGCTGCTCGGCGCCGTGCGCGAACGCCGGCCGCGGGCGCGGCACGGCGCGACCAGCCGCCGCCCAGGCCGGCAGGAAGCCGTGCAGCGCGATGCCGCCGAGGCAGACGACGACGCGCAACGCCGGCAGCAGCGCGAGCTCACGCACGAGGAACGGGCGGCAGCTCGCGATCTCGTCGGGCGTCGGTTTGTTCGCCGGCGGCGCGCAGCGCGCCGTCGCGGTGATGAACACGTCGCGCAGCACCAGGCCATCCGCGGCGTGCGTCGCGGTTGGCTGGTTCGCAAAGCCGGTGGCGTGCAGCGCGGCGTAGAGCCAGTCACCGCTGCGATCACCGGTGAACATGCGGCCGGTGCGGTTCGCGCCATGCGCGGCGGGCGCGAGGCCGACGATCAGCACGCGCGCCGCGTGGTCGCCGAATCCCGGCACCGGCCGCCCCCAGTAGGTGTCGGCGCGGAACTGGCGCCGCTTCGCCGCAGCGACCGCTTCGCGGTGCGCGACCAGGCGCGGGCAGCGCCGGCAGGCGACGACGGCGGCGTCGTGCGCCGCCCACGCCGCCGTGTCGACGGCACCGGGCGGCGCCAGCGCGCGCCGGCGCGCGCGCGGCTCGCGTACCGTCACGTCCCTTCCGCCCAGGACGACAGGTACTGCTTCTGCTCGGGCGTGAGCCGGTCGATCTTCACGCCCATCGTATCGAGCTTCACCGACGCGACGTCGTGCTCGATCGCCTTCGGCACGTCGTGCACCTTCACGGCGAGCTTGCCCTTGCCGGCCATCTTCAGCGCCCACTCGGCACACAGCGCCTGCGTCGCAAAGCTCATGTCCATCACCGCGGCGGGATGGCCCTCGGCGGCGGCGAGGTTGACGAGCCGGCCGTCGGCGATGACGTGGATCATGCGGCCGTTCGGCAGGTAGTACGCGTCGACACACGGCCGCACGGCCGTCTCGACCTTGCGCGCCAGCCGGCGCAGCGTGTTCATGTCGATCTCGACGTCGAAGTGTCCCGCGTTGCAGATGATCGCGCCGTCGCGCATCGACTGGAAGTGCTCCTCGCGGAGGACGTGCTTGTCGCCGGTCAGCGTGATGAACACGTCGCCGATGCGACACGCGTCGCGCATCGGCATGACGCGCAGGCCGTCCATCGCCGCCTCGAGCGCGCGGATCGGATCGACCTCGGTCACCACCACCTGCGCGCCGGCGCCGCGGGCGCGCAGCGCGACGCCCTTGCCGCACCAGCCGTAGCCGGCGATGACCATCGTGCGGCCGGCGAAGAGGATGCCGGTGGCGCGCAGGATGCCGTCGAGCGTCGACTGCCCGGTGCCGTAGCGGTTGTCGAACAGGTGCTTGGTGGCGGCGTCGTTCACCGCGACGACCGGGATGCGCAGCGCCTTGTCGCGCTCCATCGCGCGCAGGCGGATGACGCCGGTGGTCGTCTCCTCGAGGCTCGCCTGCACGCGCGTCGCCTGCGCGGCGTAGTCGGTGTGCAGCAGCGAGACGAGATCGGCGCCGTCGTCCATGGTCAGCGTCGGCTGCTCGTCGAGCACGGCGCGCAGGTGCTCGTAGTACGTCGCGTGCGCCTCGCCGCGGATCGCGAACGTCGCGATGCCCTCGAACTTCACCAGCGCCGCCGCCGCATCGTCCTGCGTCGACAGCGGGTTCGACGCACACAGGAACACCTTCGCCCCGCCGGCCTTGAGCGTGCGCATCAGGTTCGCGGTCTCGGCCGTGACGTGCAGGCAGGCCGCCATCGTCGTCCCCTTCAGCGGCTTGTCCTTCGCGAAGCGCTCGCGCACCCGGCGCAGCACGGGCATCGCCTGATCGGCCCAGTCGATGCGCTTCCGGCCCTGCTCGGCGAGCCTGATGTCCTTCACGTCGTGCGGCTTCTTCGGCATGGGAGGAATCCTTGATTCGGGGGTAGAAACGGCGCGGCGGCGCCGGGAATCCGGCCGCCGCCGCACATCGGCCCGCCGGACGGCGGGCCGCAGGAGAGAGGGGTGGAGCGCGAACTCAGGCGGTGGCCCCGGCGCGACGCGGCTGCGTGCTGGCCGAGACCGAATCGCCCGCGGCGCGACGCAGCGCCTCGGCCTTGTCGGTCCGCTCCCAGGTGAAGTAGCCGTCGTCGGTCGGGCGGCCGAAGTGGCCATAGGCGGCGGTGCGCTCGTAGATCGGACGCTTGAGGTCGAGCGATTCGATGATGCCGCGCGGCGTCATCTCGAAGTGCTCGCGCACGAGCTTGCCGATCATCTCGTCGGACACCGAGCCGGTGTCGAACGTGTCGACCAGCACCGAGAGCGGCTGCGCGACGCCGATCGCGTAGGCGAGCTGCACCTCGCACTTGCGCGCCAGGCCGGCGGCGACGATGTTCTTGGCGATGTAGCGCGCCATGTACGCCGCACTGCGGTCGACCTTCGACGGGTCCTTGCCCGAGAACGCGCCGCCGCCGTGCCGGCCGTACCCGCCGTAGGTGTCGACGATGATCTTGCGGCCGGTGAGACCGCAGTCACCCATCGGGCCGCCGACGACGAAGCGGCCGGTCGGATTCACGTGGAAGGTGGTGTGCTTGTCGAGGTACTGCGCCGGAATGACCTTCTGGATGATCTCGCAGGTGATCACGTCCTTCAGCGTCTCGTAGGCGACATCGGGGCTGTGCTGCGAGGAGACGACGACGGCGTCGACGCGCACCGGGCGACCATCGCGGTACTGCACCGTGACCTGCGACTTCGAGTCGGGACGCAGGAACGGATACTTGCCGGTGCGCCGCTCGGCGGCGAGGCGCTCGACGAGCTGATGGGCGAGCACGATCGGCAGCGGCATGAGCTCGGGCGTCTCGTCGCAGGCGAAGCCGAACATCAGGCCCTGATCGCCGGCACCCTGCTCCTTGTGCAGGCCCTCGCCCTCGGTGACGCCCTGCGAAATGTCGGGCGACTGGCGGTCGACGGCGACCATCACCGCGCAGGTATCGGCATCGAAGCCCATGTCCGACGACGTGTAGCCGATGCGCTTCACGGTGCGGCGGACGACCTGCGCGTAGTCGATCTTCGCCTTCGTCGTGATCTCGCCGGCGAGCACGACCATGCCCGTCTTCGCGAGCGTCTCGCAGGCGACACGGCTGGCCGGGTCTTCGGCGATCAGCGCGTCCAGGACCGCATCCGAAATCTGGTCGCACATCTTGTCGGGATGGCCCTCGGACACCGACTCCGAGGTGAAGACGAAGTTCTGCAATGGCATGGATGAAGCTCCTCCCGGACGGAAGTCCTGGTTGACGGCGTTCTACCCCCGAACGCAATCCCGAGGGTTATTACAGGGGTATCGGACGGTCAAGGATGGATTCGCGTGGCACGCGCGGCCCATCGCGTGTGGCAGCCGGCTCATGGCGCACGGTGCGGACGGCTTCCGTCCGCGAACCATCTGCCCGCTGCCGACGGCCATCACTCGGCCTCGTTGAAACGCTGCTCGACGAGCTGTTTTACCGCCGCCACCGCCGCCTCCGCCTGCGGACCGGTCGCGACCACGTCGAGCTCCGTTCCCGGACCGGCGGCGAGCATCATCAGCTCGAGAATTGCCCGGCAGTTCGCGGTCTGGTCGCCCTTGATGATGGTCACCTCGGCATCG
This sequence comes from uncultured bacterium, assembly GCA_965651925.1. Classification (GTDB taxonomy): domain Bacteria; phylum Desulfobacterota; class Binatia; order HRBIN30; family CADEER01; genus CBFGUK01. The sequence continues at coordinate 38,455 of CBFGUK010000007.1, forward strand.
AGAGGCTTCACGGTTTCGACGAGCACGCCGGCGGCGCGGGCGTGGAGCCCGAGCTTGTTGATGATCTGCAGGCGGGCGCTCGCCCGGGGCGTGCGCGTGCTCATCGACGCACATCGCGGTGCTGCACCTGGACGCGGCTGCCGCTGCCCGCCAGGGTCCTGGCGAGCTCCTCGACCAGCGCCACCGAGCGGTGGCGGCCGCCGGTGCAGCCGATCGCGAGCGTGAAATAGCTGCGCCCCTCGCGCTGGTAGAGCGGCAGCGTGAACGCGAGCAGCCGCCCGATGTGATCGAGGAAGCTCCGCGTCTCCTCGCGCTCGAGCACGTAGGCGGCGACCACGGGATCGCCGCCCGAGCGGTCGCGCAGCTCCTCGACGAAGAACGGATTGGGCAGGAAGCGCGCGTCGAGGACCATGTCGACGTCGGTCGGCACGCCGTGCTTGTAGCCGAACGAGACCAGCAGGACGGTGAACGTGCCGGCAACGCCCGGGGCGTGGTAGAGGCGCCGCAGTTCGTCGCGCAGCTGGTGGACGGTGAGCGCGCTGGTGTCGACGATGCGGTCGGCGCGCTCGCGCAGCCCGCGCAGCTCGGCGCGTTCGCGCTGGATGCCGGCGAGCGGACCGGCGGGCCCGCCGAGCGGGTGCGGCCGGCGCGTCTCGCTGAAGCGGCGCACGAGAACGTCGTCGCTGGCCTCGAGAAACAGCACCTCGATGCGGTAGCCCGCCTGGCGCAGCTCGTCGAGCACGCCGGGATAGTCGGCGAAGAACTGCCGCTCGCGGATGTCGATGCCGAGCCCGACGCGGTCGATGCGTTCGCGCGAGCTGGTGCACAGCTCGAGGAAGCGCGGCACGAGCACCACCGGCAGGTTGTCGATGCAGTAGAAGCCGAGGTCCTCGAGCACGTGGATCGCCGTGCTCTTGCCGGAACCCGACAGTCCGCTGACGACGACGACCTCGAGGCCGGTGCTCACCGGCATGCCGCCCTCCCGCTCAGAGCTTCTCATCCTCCTCGCGGATGAGCCGGAAGAGCTCGGCGCGATCGCGGGCGGCGAGCAGGCGCTCGCGGAAGGCGCGATCCTTCAGAAGCCGCGAGACGCGCGCCAGCGCCTTGAGGTGCTGGCCGACGGAATCCTCGGGCGCGACGAGCAGGAAGAAGAGATGGGTCGGGCTGCCGTCGAGCGACTCGAAGTCGACGCCCTCGAGATGGCGGCCGAAGGCGCCGATGACGCCGGTCAGGCCAGGCAGCTTGCCGTGCGGGATGGCGATGCCGTCGCCGATCGCCGTGCTGCCGAGGCGCTCGCGCTCCCAGAGCACCTCGACGAGGCGGTTGGCATCGATGGCGTTGTCGCGCCGTTCGCGGGCGAGATGCTCGGCGAGCTCGCGCAGCACCGCGGATTTGTCGCTTCCGGTGAGGTCCGCCGCGACGAGCCCCTCCGCGACGAGGATGTCGAGGATCTTCATTCGTTGTCCGTCTCGGGGATGAGCAGCGCGAGGCTGCCGTCGGCGCGGCGGTAGAGCAGGCGCAGCGCGTCGGACTTCTCGTCGCGGAAGAGGAGAAACGGGGCGGCGTCGTCACCGGCAATGCGGCGCGTCGCCTCGGCCAGCGTCAGCAGCGGCGGCACGACGCGCTGGCGCGCGACGGGCGGCAGGATCGCGCGCCGCGCCCGCGTCCGCGTCGCGGCGGCGGGCGGCGGCACGCCGTCATGCCGCTGCGCGAGCCGTTTCTCGACGCGCCGCCGGATCTGCCGCTCGACCTTGTCCATCACCAGGTCGATGGCCGAGTAGAGGTCGCCGGTCGCCTCCTTCGCCGTGACGTGCAGATGCTCGCCGCTGAGGGTGATCTCGGCGATGTGCCGGCGCTTGTTCACCTCGAGAACGACGTGCGCCTCGATCGGACGGCGCATCAGCTTGTGGATGCGCCGCACCTTCGTCTCGGCATAGCGCCGCAGCGCCGGGGTGGCCTCCATGTGGCGGAAGGTGACCAGGACCTGCATCGGCTCTCCATCTCCTGGCGGGCGCCGCCGGGAGCGGCGCGGGTGGGTTGCTCCGATCAAAACACCTGCCGCCGCTTCGAGGACGGCAGGATGTTCATGATTTCGCGGTACTTCGCCACGGTGCGGCGGGCGACCTTCACGCCCTCCTTGTCGAGGATGTCGGCGATGTGCTGATCGCTCAGCGGCCGCTTCGGATCCTCCGCCATGACGATTGCCTTGATGCGGTCCTTGACGCTCTCCGAGGACACCTCGTCGCCGCTGCCGGTGCTGATGCTCGAGGTGAAGAAGAACTTCAGCTCGAAGATGCCCTGCGGCGTGTGCACGTACTTGTTCGCCGTGGCGCGGCTCACCGTCGACTCGTGCATGCCGATGTCGAGCGCCACGTCCTTCAGCACCAGCGGCCGCAAATGCGCGATGCCGTGGTCGAGGAAGTCGCGCTGGAACTTCACGATGCTCGAGGTGACCATGTACAGCGTGCGCTGCCGCTGCTGGATGCTCTTGATGAGCCACAGCGCGGACTTCATCTTGTCCTGCACGTAGCGCTTCGCCTCGCTGCCGCCGGCACCGTCGAGCACCTGGCGGTAGTACGAGCTGACGCGGAGGCGCGGCAGGCCGTCGTCGTTCAGCGTGACGACGTACTCGTCGCCGACCTTGTGCACGAACACGTCGGGCGTGATGTAGCGCACGTCGCCGTCGCCGTAGTTGCGCCCGGGTTTCGGCTCGAGCGAGCCGATCACCGCTGCCGCCGCCGCGACCTCCTCGACGGTCACGCCGCAGTCCTTGGCGATCTTGTCGAAGCGCTTGCCCTCGAGCAGCGGCAGGTGGTCGCGCACCATGAGGTCGGCGAGCGAGCCCTCCTCGCCACGGGCGCGCAGCTGCAGGCGCAGGCACTCGCGCAGGTCGCGGGCGCCGACACCCGGCGGATCGAGCTCCTGGATGCGCCGCAGCGCCGTTTCGACGATCTCGAAGTCGCGCCCGCTCTGGAACGCGATCTCCTCGATGGCGAGCTGGATGTAGCCGTCGTCATCCATGTTGCCGATGAGCATCGCCGTGACTTCCTGCGCATCGGCGTCCATCGGGTTCATCTGCAGCTGCCACAGGAGGTGGTCGGTGAGCGACTGGCCACGGACCAGCGTGTTCTCGACGCTCGGCCGCTTCTCGTCGTCGAAATCGCCGCGCGGCGCGGCGACGTCGTGGCGGTCGTTCTCGTGGTTGCGGAAGTAGTCTTCCCAGTCGACCGAAGTCATGCCGTTTTCGGGCTCGACCTCGGTCGTCGTCTCGCGCTGCGGCGTCTCCGGCCATTCCTGATCGGACTCGCCGCCGACTTCGAGCCGCTCCTCGGTGCGCGGCGCCTCGTCCTCGGCGTTCGCCGCCTCGCGCTCGTCCGCGGTGCCTTCCTCGAGAACCGGATTCTCCTCCAGCTCCTCCTCGACGAGCTGCTCGAGCTCGGCGCGCGAAACCTGCAGGATCTTGATCGCCTGACGCAGCTGCGGCGTGATCACCAGCTGCTGCGACATGCGCTGCTGTTGCTTGATCTCGAGAGGCATGGATGCGGTTTTCTATAGGCTGAATCGTTCGCCCAGGTACAGCTCCCGCGCGCGCCGACTGGCGGCAATGACTTCGGGTGTCCCTTCTTCCAGGATCACTCCGCCGCTGAGGATATACGCTCGATCACAAATTCCAAGCGTTTCCCGAACGTTGTGGTCGGTGATCAGAATGCCGATGCCGCGCCCGCGGAGCTGGGTGATGATCGCCTGGATGTCGAGCACGGCGATCGGGTCGATGCCGGCGAACGGCTCGTCGAGCAGCATGAACATCGGCGCGGTCACCAGCGCGCGCGAGATCTCGACGCGGCGCCGTTCGCCGCCGGAGAGCGTGTAGGCCGGACTGCCGGCGAGGTGCGCGATGCTGAGGTCCTCGAGGAGCGTCGCGAGCCGCTCGCTGCGCTCCTCGTGCGACAGCGGCAGCATCTCGAGAATCGCGAGCAGGTTCTCCTCGACCGTCAGCTTGCGGAACACCGACGGCTCCTGCGCGAGGTAACTGATGCCGAGGCGCGCGCGGCGGTACATCGGCTCGCGCGTCACGTCGATGCCGTCGAGCAGCACCGCCCCGCCATCGGGTCGCAGCAGGCCGACGACGCAGTAGAACGTGGTCGTCTTGCCGGCGCCGTTGGGACCGAGCAGTCCGACGACCTCGCCGCCGCGCACCTCGACGCTCACGCCGCCGAGGATGTCGCGCCCGCCGAGCCGCTTGGTCAGCTGATCGGCACGCAGCAGGTGCGGCGCCGGGCGGGCGCCGTCACTCGAGCCCATCGAGCGCCCCGTCACCGGCGCCCGGGCGCGGCGTCGGCGGATACAGCACGGCGCGCACGCGGTCCGGACCGCCCTGCACGACGCTGCGCTGCTCGTCGAGGTAGACGACGACGCGTTCGCCGGCGACCTCGTTCGGGCCGTCGCGCAGCCGCGCGTCGTCGCTCAGCACCACCGTGCGCGCGTCGTCGTCGAAGACTGCGCGCCCGCCCGTGGCGCGGCGCTCGCCCTTGTCGATGCGCACGCTGCCCTCGGCGACGACCTCCTTCGGCCGCTGCGGCCGGTCGCGATCGAGGACGACGCGCAGCAGGTCACTGCGCAGCGTCATGTCCGCCTGCGTGACCACGACCTGACCACGGTAGGTGAGCACCATCGTCTTGTAATCGAATTCCATCGTGTCGGCGTCGACCCGCACCGGCCCGCGCTCGCCGCCGAGCGAAAAGCCGCCGAGCAGCCCCTCGAGTCCGCCGGCCGATGCGGCGGTTTCGCTGCCGCTGCCGCTGCCGCGGCGGGCGGTCGGTTCCGCCGCACGGGCGACCGGCGCCAGCACCGCCAGCGCACACGCCACGGTGAGCAGGACGCGTCGCATCGGCCGCTCAGGTGCGCGGCCACAGCGTCATGCGGACGCCGCCGGTCAGGCGCAGCCGCTGGGCCCCGACCTCGACCTCCATCCGGGCACCTTCGGCAGCGATACCGCCACCTTCGATACGGACCTCGCCCGGCGCGGTGACGAGATCGGTCTCGGCTTCATACGAGGCGCGCTCGGTGGTCAGCGCGTACTCGCCGACGCGCACCGCAATCTGCCCTTCGACCTCGACGCGCACGAGCTCGCGGTTCTGCAGGAACACCGTGCCACCGCTGCCGCGCATCGACAGCTCGTCGCCATCCTCGCGATAGAGCGCCACCACCGGCTCCCAGACGGTGATCGTGCCCTCGCCTTCCCGGTATTGCGCCTCGCGCGCCGATACCTCCCACACCTTCCGCCCCTCCTCGACCTTCACCCGGCTGAACTGCTGGATGCGCTGCGCGACGTCGGGCAGCACATCGACCGGTGGGGAAGCCTGCTCGGCCGCGCGTCGTGCCGCTGCGCCGCGCCAGAGCAGCCATGCCCCGCCGCTGATTGCCGCCACGACCATGGCGACGATCACCAGCCGCAGGGAGGATCTCATGACATCGGCGTCGCTAGCACCGGGGGTGGGGGGAGTAAAGGTGCGCGGCGGAGGTGCGGAGGTGCGGAGGTGCGGAGGTGCGGAGGTGCGGAGGTGCGGAGGTAGGTCACGCAGCGGGGACGCGTCCGGGAGCGCGGGCGGCCCGCCCGCATGGCGGCGGGGCGGTGCTGACGTGCTGACGTGCTGACGTGCTGACGTGCTGACGTGCTGACGTGCTGACGTGTGGAGATGGGATCGACTCCGTGTCCTCGCGCCCTCGGTGGGCGATCGAGAGCGGTTCGCCCGCGCGGGCGCGCGCTTTTCAATGCGGCGGGCACGCGCTAAGCGCGGGCGTCGATGGAGGTCGAGCGTCGCGCGCGGATACGGGCCTGGGCCGTGCATCTCTATACCGCGAGCGGCGCGGTGCTCGCCCTGCTCGCCCTCGAGGCGGTCGGCCGCGCCGCGTTCGGCACCGCGTTCCTCTGGATGGCGGTGGCGCTGATCATCGACTGCACCGACGGCACGCTCGCGCGCCGCATGCGCGTGAAGGAGGTGCTGCCGGGGTTCGACGGCGCGCGGCTCGACGACATCGTCGACTACATCAACTACGTGTTCGTGCCCGTCGTGCTCGTGCATTCCGCCGGCCTCGTTCCCGCCGGCCCGCTCGGCTGGTGCGCGCTCGCGCTGCCGCTGCTCGCCAGCGGCTACGGATTCTGCCAGCTCGAGGCGAAGACGCCGGACCACTTCTTCACCGGCTTCCCCTCGTACTGGAACGTGCTCGCGCTCTACCTCTTCGTGCTCGGCTGGGAACCGTGGGTGAACGCCGTCGTGCTGATGCTCTTCGCCGTGCTCGTCTTCGTGCCGATCCGCTATCTCTATCCGAGCCGCATGCGGCGCGGGCAGCGCACGACGTACGCGCTCGGCATCGTGTGGGCGGCGCTGGTCTTCTGGATGCTCGTCCAGTTCCCGGCGCCGTCACGCACGCTGGCGCTGGCGACGCTGTTCTTCCCCGCGTACTACGTCACGGTTTCGATCTGGGTGCATCTGCACACCCCGCCATCACCGCAGCACACGCGGCGGCCAGGCGACTGACCGGCGCGTGTCCGCGCCGCGTTCACTTCGGCTCGCCGGCGACTTTGGGGGGCGCCGGCGCGCCAGCGATCGCCGGCAGCGGCGCGTTCGCATCCGGCGCTCCGGGCGGCTGGTAGTACGCGCGCGCTTCGGAGAGCCAGCCGCGGATGTCCTGCTGCCGCGTCGCCTCGTGCGGGTGCGTCGAGAGCCACTCGGGCGGCCCGCCGCCGCCGGCCTGTTCCATGCGCTGCCACAGACCGATCGCCGCTTCGGGATCGTAGCCCGCCTTGGCCATCAGGATCAGGCCGATGCGATCGGCCTCGGATTCCTGCTTGCGGCTGAACGGCAGCGCGACACCGACCTGCGCGCCGAGCCCGTAGGCGGCCATCACCGCCTGCTGCGTCGCCGCGCCCTGCGTGCCGGCGGCGATCGCCACCGCGAGCCCGGCGGCCTGCAGCGCCATGCCGGTGCTCATGCGTTCGGCGCCGTGGCGGGCGAGCGCGTGCGCGACCTCGTGGCCGATCACCGCCGCCAGCCCGGCCTCGTCGCGCGCCACCGGAAACAGTCCGGTGTACACCGCCACCTTGCCGCCCGGCAGCGCGAAGGCGTTCACCTGCTTCGGATCGTCGATGACGGTGAACTCCCACTGGTACTCGGGCTTCTCCGCGACCGCCGCGATGCGCCGGCCGACGCGCTGCACCGGCTCGGTGTAACGCGGGTCGCGCGTCACCCGCTCCTGCTTCAGCACCTCCTTGTAGGCGGCGGCGCCGAGCTGCAGGTCCTCGGACTCCGACATCATGATGAACTGGCTGCGATTGGTGTACGGCACCGTCGCACACCCCGTCGCGGCGAAGCTGGCGAGGAGGAGGAGCAAGGCGCACTTCGACCCGAAACGGCTCCAGCGGCTCATGCGAGCATTGTAGGCGAGCCCCGCTGGGCGCAAAAGAGCGCCCGGGTGCTGATTTGAGCCATTCGACGGGCTGGTTTAGGATGCCGGATTCCATGACGAGCCTCGCCCCGGGATCGCGCGCGGCATGATCGCCGCCGAGCACGTCAGCAAGCGCTTCGGCGGCTTCACGGCGATCGAGGACGTCTCGTTCACCGTCGCCCGCGGCGAGATCGTCGGCTTCCTCGGCCCGAACGGTGCCGGCAAGACGACGACGATGCGCATCCTCGCCGGGGTCTTTCCGCCCAGCGCGGGCCGCGTCACGGTCGGTGGTCACGACGTGGTGCGCGAGGCGCAGCGCGCCCGCGCGCTCGTCGGCTACTTCCCCGAACGCGTCTCCGTGTACGCCGACATGGGCGTCGCGCAGTACCTCGTCTACGTCGGCGAGATGAAGGGCCGCCGCCGCCGCGACGCGCGCCGCGAGGCCGACGAGGCGATGGCGAGCTGCAGCCTGACACCGGTCGCCAACCGCCTGATCGGCACGCTCTCCAAGGGCTTCCGCCAGCGCGTCGGCATTGCCCAGGCGCTGGTCGGCGCGCCGCGCGTGCTCATCCTCGACGAACCGACCGCCGGGCTCGATCCGGAACAGGTCGCCGAGATGCGGACGCTGATCCGCTCGCTCGGCAGCGAGCGCACGGTCATCCTGTCGACGCACATCCTGCCGGAGGTCGAGGCGACCTGCGACCGCGTGATCATCATCCACCGCGGACGCGTCGTCGCGCTGGACACGCCGGCAAACCTCCGCCGCCGCCTGCGGCATGTGGCGCAGATCGTCATCGAGGCGGTCGGGCCGCGCGAGGCCGTGCTCGCGACCCTGCGCGCCGTCCCCGGCGTCCGCAGCGTCGAGCCGCAGGCGGACGACGGCGTCGTGCGCGCGCTGATCAGCACCGATCCCGAGCACGACGCGCGCGAGGCGCTCGCGGCGGCGATCGTCACCCGCGGCTGGGGCTTGCGCGAGATCCGTCCCCGCACGCTGACGCTCGAGGACATCTTCCTCACCTTCGTCACCGCTGCCCCGGAGCCCGATGAAACTCCTCGTCATCTGCCGGCGTGAGCTCGGCGCGTACTTCGGCTCGATCGTCGCCTACGTGCTGCTGGCCGTGTTCCTCGTGCTCAGCGGCTATTTCTTCTACAGCGACCTGATCTTCTTCATCCTCTTCGGCGGGTTCACGCTCTCCACCGGTCTCTGGCAGTTCGTCTTCCTCGACATGCGGCTGGTGACGATGCTCATCCTGCCGCTGGTCACCATGCGGCTGTTCGCCGAGGAGAAGAAGCTCGGCACGATCGAGCTGCTGTGGACCTACCCCGTGCGCGACGGCGAGATCGTGCTCGGCAAGTTCCTCGCCGCGCTGCTCTTCTACCTGGCGATGCTCGTCCCGAGCGCCGTCGGGCCGATCGTGTTCTACCAGTTCCACCCGTTCGACGTGCCGCCGGTGCTCGCCGGCTACTTCGGCCTGGTGCTGCTCGGCGCGGCCTTCATCGCCTGCGGACTGTTCATCTCCTCGCTGACGGAGAACCAGGTGGTGAGCGCGATGGTCACCTACGGCCTGATCGTCCTCTTCTGGTTCCTCACCTGGAACGAGGAGGTCGCGGCGCACGACGTCGTGCGCTGGCTGCTCGGCATCTCGCTGTTCGACCGCTTCTTCAACTTCACGCGCGGCGTGATCGACACGCGCGACGTCGTGTTCTTCGTGCTCTTCATTCTCTTCTTCCTCTTCCTCACCTGGCAGTCGCTCGCGACGCGCAGCTGGCGGGGGGTGCGCTGAGATGCCGGCGCGCCCGCGCCTGCCGCCGGCGCTGACCGGCTGGCTGCAGCTCGGCATCCAGGTGCTGCTCGCCCTCGCCCTGTTCGCCGTGCTGCAGCTGCTCGCCACGCGGCACAACGAGCGCTTCGACCTGACGCCGGCACAGCGCTTCACCCTGTCGCCGAGCGCCCGCCAGGTCGCGGCGTCGTTCGACCGGCCGGCACGCGTCACCGCCTTCTACAACAGCCAGGCCGGCGACCTGCGGCGCGACATGGCCGACCTGCTCGAGCAGTTCCGCGCCGTCATGCCGGAATTCAGCTACCGGCTGCTCGACCTCGACCGCTCGCCGGCGCTCGCCGCGAAGTACCAGGTCGCAACGTACAACACCGGCGTGCTCGAGGCGGGCGAGGACGTCGTGCGCCTGCGCGCCATCGACGAAACCGAGCTCACCGCCGCCCTGCTCAGCCTCAGCCGCAGCGACGAGCGCATGGTGTGCTTCGTCACCGGACACGGCGAGCGCAGCCCCAACGACACCGATCAGCGCGGCGGCAGCTCGAAGCTCGGCATGGCCCTGGCGCGCGAGCGCTTCGCCGTCGACACGTTCACCACCCTGCCCTCCGGCGGCGTGCCGCGGCGCTGCGCGATCGTCGTCCTCGCCGGGCCCGCGAAGGACTTCGTTCCCGGCGAAGCCGACGCGCTGATGCGCTTCCTGCGCGGCGGCGGCCAGGTGCTGATGCTCGTCGATCCCGATGCGCCGCCCTCGGTACTCGCCTTCCTGCAGGAGGCCGGGGTCGACGCGCGCACCGGGATCATCGTCGATGCCGAGAACCGTTTCGTCGGCGCCGACAGCTTCATGCCGCAGGTGCTCCGCTACCGCGCCGAGACGTTCCGCAACGCGCTCACCGCGCCGGCCGTGCTGCCGGTGGCGCGGCCGGTCGGGGCGGCCGAGGAGCGACCGGAGGAGATCAAGGTGATCTCGATCGCCGCGACGAGCCCGGAGAGCTGGTGGCTGGTCGACGCCACCGCGCCGCCGGATGACGAGCCGCGCTTCCGGCCGATGGTCGATGAGCCCGGGCCGATCTCGGTCGGCGTGCTGGCGACCTTCCCGCCCCCTGCTCCCGATGCGCTGCCGGGTCGTCTGATGGTGTTCGGTGACGCCGACTTCGTCACCAACTTCTATCTCGACCTGCTCGGCAACCGCGACCTGATCCTCAGCGCCATCGCGGTGCTCGCCGAGGATCCGGCACTGATCGCCGTGCGCCAGAAGGAACACGCTCCCGGCGGCACGCTGTCGCCGATCTCCCTCACCCAGGCGCAGACCCGCCACGTCTTCATGGCGGCCGTCGTCGCGACGCCGCTCGCCGTGATGCTCCTCGGCGGCATCGTCGGCGTGCGCCGGCTGCGCCGCCGCGGGGGGCGCTGACGTGCGCTGGCGCGGCACGCTTGCGCTGCTCGCGGCGCTGGCCGCGGCCGCGACCTGGCTCTACTTCGACGCGAACGCCGGCCGCAGCGAGCGCTCCTGGCGCGCCATCTTCGAGCTGCCGCGTCCGCCGCTGCCCGGAGAGCAGATCAAGCGCCTGCTCGCATTCGAGCCCGCCGACGTAACCGCGCTCACCGTCGACCAGCACGGCGTCGCGCGCACCACGCGGCGGCTGCCCGACGGTCGCTGGTCGGGCGTCGCGCAGGCGCGCGACGTCGACGAGCTGCTCGAGGATCTCGCCGAGCTCGCCGAGGTGATCCCGCTCGAGCCCGACGCGGCCCCGTTGCGCGACCTCGGCCTCGATCCGCCGCAGGCGACGATCGAGATCGCCCGCGGCAACGCCGCGCCGCTCGTGCTGCTCGTCGGGCAGCGCAATCCGTCGGGTACCGGCGTGTACGCCCGGCTCGGAACCGACGGCCCGCTGGTCATCACCGGCGCGCTGGTGCTCTGGAATCTCGAGAAGGCGGCGCGCACGCTGCCGACGCCGGCCGCGTAAACGTCACATGAGCCGAATCAATGCGACGCCGGCCCACGTCGCCATCACACAGGCGAGCAGGCTGAGCGCCGCATAACCGAGCGCTAATCCGACCGCGCCCTGCTCGAGCAAGACGAGCGTCTCGAAGCTGAAGCTCGACATGGTCGTGAAGCCGCCGCAGACGCCGGTGGCGAGCGCCAGGCGCAGCTCCGGCGTCGCCCAGCTCCGTCCGCTGGCGGCGCCGAGCACGAGTCCGATCACCAGGCTGCCGGACACGTTCACCAGCAACGTCCCCCAAGGGAATCCGGTGCGGGTCCACGGCAGCCAGAGTCCCGCGATCGCGTAGCGGGCGAGCGAGCCCAGGCCGCCGCCGAGCGCGATGAGCACCATGGCGAGCATGCGCCGCTCTTCGCACCGGTGTGGCCGATCCGCAAACCCGCGGCGGCGCAGAATCAGCGCGACTCATCTGCGGCTCCCTGACTTGACTCCGGAGGGCGCCTTCGTAGGATTAGCCGCCGTTATGCATATCGAGACGCTCAAGGTGTTCTGCGACGTCGTCGAAACGGGCAGCTTTTCCATTGCCGCCTCGCAGAATTTCATCACCCAGTCCGCCGTCAGTCAGCAGCTCCGCGCGCTGGAGGCAAAATATCGCTGCAAGCTCCTCGAGCGCAGCCGCGGCGGCGCCAAGCCGACGCCGCAGGGCGCGATCCTGTACCGCACGAGCCGCGAGATCATCGACCGCTTCCAGGACGTCGAGGCGGAGCTGCAGCACAGCTGCTCGGTGGTCGGCGGGCACCTGCGGCTGGCGATCGTCTACAGCGTCGGGCTCCACGAGCTGCCGCCGTACCTGAAGGAGTACCTGCGCAACTACCCGGACGTGAACGTGCACGTCGAGTACTCGCGGCCGAACAAGATCTACGAGAACGTCATCGCGCAGCAGATCGATCTCGGCATCGTCGCCTACCCGCAGAAGCACCCGCAGATCATCATCACGCCGATGCGCGAGGATCACCTCGTGCTCGCCTGCCCGCCGGAACACCCGCTGGCGGGCGCCAGGAAGGTGCCGGTCTCGCGCCTCGATGGCGAGACCATGATCGGGTTCGAGCGCGACGTCTCGACGCGCAAGGCGACCGATCAGCTGCTGCGGACGCATCACGTGACGGTTCACTACGCCGCCGAGTTCGACAACATCGAGACGATCAAGCGTGCGGTGGAGATCGGCCAGGGCGTGGCGATCGTGCCGCTGCCGGCCGTCCGTCACGAGGTGGCGCAGGGCCTGCTGAAGGTCGTCCGCCTCACCGACGAAACGCTGCTGCGGCCGCTGGGCATCATCCACAAGCGCGGCCGCCATCTCTCGCCGGCGGCGGAGAAGTTCGTCGAGATCCTCAAGCGCGACGATATCGAGTGACGCGCCGGCGCGCGGCCGCCGCCCGGCTGCCGGCCGGCGGCGAGGCGCAGCCGCGGCGCACGGGACAGGCGTCGCACGCGGTGCGGCGCGCCTGACACACCGTGGCGCCGAGATCCATGATCGCCTGGTTGAACTCGCCCGCCGCGCCGGCCGGCGTGACGTGCGCGGCGAGCGCCCACAGGCGCCGCAGCTCCGCCGACTTGCCGCCGCGCGTGCGCACGCCGAACCAGCGGCGCAGGACCCGCGCCGCGTTGGTGTCGAGGATCGGCTCATCCTTGCCGTACGCGATGCTGAGCACCGCGCCGGCGGTGTAGCGGCCGATGCCCGGCAGGCGGCGCAGGGTGACGGTGTCGTCGGGCAGCCGCCCGCGGTGCTCGCCGACGACGATGCGTGCGGTCGCCTGCAGGTTGCGCGCGCGGGCGTAGTAGCCGAGTCCGTCCCACGCCTCGCGCACCTGCGGCTCGTCGGCCGCGGCGAGCGCGGCGAAGGTCGGGTACTGGCGGACGAAGCGGCGGTAGAAGCCCTTCACGCGATCGACCTGAGTCTGCTGCAGCATGATCTCGGAGACGAGGATCCGGTACGGATCGCGCGTGCGGCGCCAGGGCAGGGCGCGGGCGTTGATGCGGTACCAGGCGAGCAGCCGGCGCTGGAAACTGCGCACGGTGGCGGGCGGCGGCGGGGCATGCATTTCGGGCGAGCATTTCACGCATACGGCCGGTAGCATGACAATCGAGATGACGCGGAAGCCCGTGACCGCCGTGCGGCGCTGGGTGCTCGCACGCTGCACCGCCCTGCTGACGAAGCCGCTTGCGACCTACACGCAGCGGGTCCCGAACAACATCGAGAAGCTGCAGCGCACCCTGCGCAAGGGCGACGTCCTGCTCGTCGAGGGCGATCAGCGCATCAGCCAGGTGATCCGCTACCTGACGCAGAGCTCCTGGTCGCACTGCGCGATCTACGTCGGCGACGCGCTGCTCGCCGATCCGCGCCACGCCGAGACGATGCGCGCCCGCTTCGGCGACGAGGCCCAGCACCTGCTCGTCGAGGCCGACGCCGCCAACGGCGTCGACGCGAGTCCGCTGTCGAAGTACGAGCGCTACAACATCCGCATCTGCCGGCCGCAGGAGCTGCACCGCGACGACGTCGGCGCGCTCCTGCAGCACGTCATCGCCCACATGGGACGCCGCTACGACGTGCGGCACATCTTCGAGCTGGCGCGCTTCTTCCTCCCGGTCAGTCTCGTGCCGCGCCGCTGGCGACGCGCGGCGCTGAGCTTCGGCAGCCGGCCGTCCCGCAACGCGGCGATCTGCTCGACGATGCTCGCCGACGCGTTCACCCGCGTCGGCTACCCCATCCTGCCCGACGTGGTGCTCATCGACGCCGGCACGCCGTCGCCGTGGTGGCGGCGCTGGCTCGGCGGCGACCGCTACCGTCCGACGGCGCGCTTCCGGCGGCCGAACGTCGCGGTGGTCACGCCGCGCGATTTCGACCTCTCACCGTACTTCGAGGTGATCAAGTTCAACCACCTCGGCGATCCGCGCCTCGATTACCGGCAGATCATCTGGGAGGACGAGCCGATCGCCGCCGCCGCGCCCGCCGTCAGCGAGCCGGCCGAAGCTGCGGCGCCCGCGCCGGCCGCGGCGGCCGAGCCGAAGAGCGACCGCCCGCGTGCCACCGGCCGCCTGATCCGCCTCCGACCGTCGCTGCTCAAGCGCTCGCAGGCCGGGTGAGCACGGCGCACGGGCGGCCGCGACGCAGCCGCCCGCCACTTCGTCATGCGCCGCACCGCGGCGCGCCGCACGGCTACTTCTTTGCCGGGCCGCGCGGCGTCAGGTCGAGATCGGGCGGCGGCGTGTCGGGCACCTTCCAGCGGATGTAGGGCTTGTCCTTCAGCTCGTGGTAGGCGTTCGCCATGTCGATGGCGGCGTTGAACGCCTCGGCGAAGGCGGCGAAGTCCTTCTTCTCGATCGGCTCCTCGAGCGCCTTCCAGTTCTCCTCGAGGTACTGATTGAGCGCTTCCTCGTGTTTCGGGCGCATGAAGGCGCCGAGCTCCATCAGCCCGCGAATCTCCTTGTACTGGAACTTCGCCATCGGCCAGTTCTGCTCCCTGGCCGCGTAGTAGAGCTTCCAGGTGCGGGCGCCGATCTCCGGCATGATGCGCGCGAGGCCTGGCTGGATCGTCGCCATGTCCTCGATCGTCATGCTGTTCTTGCCGCTCCAGAACGTGAGCGACTTGATCTTCGCTTCGAATTCCTCGTCCGTCATCGGGGTGTCTCCAGCGTTCGAGAGGTGAGCCAAACGGGCGTTCGTGTATCGGAACGGTCGCGCCAGGGTCAACCAGCGCACGCGCTCCCGCGTCGCCACTTCTGCATCCTCGCCGCAGAGACCGCCGAGGACACGGAGTCGAGGCGCGCAGTCCCTGTTCTGCAGGGCCCCCTCTCTCTGGAAATCAGCCGGCTCCGCGCACTCCCCCCCCTCCCCCTTTGACTCCCGCCCGCCGCCGGGTGTAGGGCACGCGACTGACCGGGCGGTCAGATCGGCGGGGATGTTGATGGGAATGGAGACGCGCGCATGAGCCTGCTGTACCTGTTGATCGGCGTCGGGCTCGTCGCCTCGGCAGCCTTCTACGTCATCCAGATCTGGTCGGCACACCAGTTCTTCCGTCCCCGCCCGGCGCCCGAGCCGCCGTTCCAGCCGTCAGTGACGGTGCTCAAGCCGCTCAAGGGCGTCGACGTCGAGCTGCACGAGAACCTGGCGAGCTTCTGCCGGCAGCAGTACCCGCAGTTCCAGCTCATCTGCGGCGTCGCCGATGCCGACGATCCGGCGGTGTCCGTCGTTCGCCGCCTGCAGCGCGAGTTCCCGCACGTCGACCTGCAGCTCATCGTCGACGCGCGCGTCTACGGCGCGAACTACAAGGTCGGCAACCTGCACAACATGTATCAGCACGCGCGGCACGACGTGATCGTGCTCGCCGACAGCGACATCCGGGTCGGGCCCGACTACCTGACGCGCGTCGTCGCGCCGCTGCGCGACCCGGGCGTCGGCGTGTCGACGTGCCTGTACCGCGCGATCAGCACCGGCGGGCTGCCGACGGTGATCGAGGCGCTGTTCGTCAACACCGACTTCGCCAACCTCGTCATGCTGGCACGCAAGGTCGAGAAGGCGAGCTACGCCTTCGGCGCGACGATCGCGATGCGCCGCGCCGTGCTCGACGAGATCGGCGGCTTCCTGCCGATCGCCAACCTCCTCGCCGACGATTACGAGATCGGCTACCGCGTCTTCCAGCGTGGCTACGTCAACGAGCTCAGCACTGAAGTCGTCGACACCGTGCTGTCGCTCGGCTCGTGGCGGCGGCTGGTCGACCACCAGCTGCGCTGGGCACGCACCTACCGCGTCAATCGCCCCGGCGGCTACTTCGGCAGCATCCTGACGCACGGCAGCTTCTGGGCCGTGCTGAACCTCGTCGTCGCCGGCTTCAGCGCGCCCGCCGTGCTCGCCAGCGGCGCGCTGCTGACGCTGCGCTACACCGCGGCGGCGCGCATGGCGTGGGCGCATCTGCGCAGCGACATGCACTGGAGCGAGCTGCTGCTCCTCGTCCCCAAGGACCTCTTCCTCACCGCGATCTGGTTCGCCGCGTTTGCCGGCAACACCGTCGTCTGGAGCGGGCGGCGCTTCGCGGTGCTGCGCGGCGGCGAGATGGTCGACCTCAGCGGCCCGCCGCCGGCGGCCGCTCCCGCACCGCTCGATGCCGAGTCGGTGGCGGACAGCCATGCGTGAGCGCTGAGGGGCCTGAGCCTCGCAGTCAGCGGTCAGCAATCAGCCCGGACGCCAGAACGAATCGTCAGCTGAACTCGCGGCGCAGCCGTTCGCGGTGCTCGCGCGACAGCGGCAGGACGTTGATCGCGCCGGTGATGTCGTTCATCGCGACGTACACCTCGGTGCCGTAGACGCGCTTCAGCGTCGCGTACGTGATCACCTCGGCCGGCGCGCCGGCGGCGGCGATGGTGCCGCTGTCGAGGAGCACCAGCCGGTCGCAGTAGAGCGCCGCGATGTTGAGGTCGTGCAGCACGCTGACCACCGTCATGCCGGCGCGCTGCAGGTCGCGCAGCAGGTCGTACATCTCGACCGCGTGGCGGATGTCGAGAAACGCCGCCGGTTCGTCGAGCAGGAGAATCTGCGGCTCCTGCGCGAGCGCGCGCGCGAGAATGACGCGCTGGCGCTCGCCGCCGCTCAGCTCCGTCACCCGCCGCGCCGCGAGGGCGTCGGTCGCCGTGCGCGCCAGCGCGGCGCGCGCCGCGGCGAGATCGTGCTCGCTCTCGAAGCCGAAGCCGCGCCCGTGCGGCGTGCGACCGAAGAGCACCATCTCCATCACCGTGAACGGCAGCGTGATGCTCGTTTCCTGCGGCACGACGCCGAGGACGCGTCCGAGTGCCGCGCGCTCGTAGTCCGCCACCGGCCGGCCGGCGACGCTGACCGCGCCGCGCTGCGGGCGCAGGTAGCCGCTCA
Organism: uncultured bacterium; assembly: GCA_965651925.1. Lineage (GTDB taxonomy): Bacteria > Desulfobacterota > Binatia > HRBIN30 > CADEER01 > CBFGUK01. Next base: position 55,533 of record CBFGUK010000007.1, read on the forward strand.
TCAGCTTGAGCAGCGTCGACTTGCCCGATCCGTTCGGTCCGATGATGCCGACGAACTCGCCGCGCGCGACGCGCACCGACACGCCGCGCACCACCGGCTGGGCGCCGTAGGCGAAGACGACGTCGTCGACGACGAGCGCCGGCTCACTGGACACCGCGTCCGCCCTCGCGCCGCAGGAGATAGATGAAGAACGGCCCGCCGCACAGCGCGGTGATCACGCCGACCGGGATCTCCGTCGCGCCGAACGCGCTGCGCGCCACCGAGTCGGCGGCGAGCAGGAACGTGCCGCCGGTGAGCGCCGACGCCGGCAGCAGCAGGCGGTAGTCGGCGCCGATCAGCAGGCGCGTGACGTGCGGCACGATGAGGCCGACGAAGCCGATCATGCCGCTCACCGATACGGCCGCGCCGACGAGCAGCGAGGCGACGAGGAACGCCGCCCGCCGGACGCGCGGCACGTCGACGCCGAGCTGTGCGGCACTCTCCTCGCCGAGACTCAGCGCGTTGAAGCCGCGCGTGTGGCGCATGAGCCACAGCACCCCGAGCACGACGTACGCGGCGCTCGCCGCGACCAGCAGCCAGCTCTGCGTCTGCAGGCTGCCGAGCAGCCAGAACAGGATACCGTGCGCCTGGAAGAAGTCGGCGAGCGCATTGAGCGCCATGATCAGCGCGCCGCAGAACGCGTTGCAGACCACGCCGGCGAGCAGGAACATGTACGGCTGCAGGCGGCCGTGCACGCTGCCGAGCCGGTAGACGGTGAACATCGCCAGCAGCCCGCCGCCGAACGCGCCGGCGGGCACGAGCACCGCGGGCAGCACGCCCGACCCGCCGAGCATCAGCATCGCCGCGGCGCCGAGCGCCGCGCCGCCGGAGACGCCGAGCACGTGCGGATCGGCGAGCGGATTGCGCAGCAGCGCCTGCAGCGCCGTGCCGGCGGTCGCCAGCGCCGCGCCGACCAGCACGGCGAGCAGCGCGCGCGGCAGGCGGATGCGGTAGAGGATGATCGCGTCGACGCCGTCGCCGCGCAGCGCCCGGCCGAGGTGGATCGGCTCGGCGCCGACCAGCGCGCTGCCGAGCACGGCGAGGACGAGCAGCACCGCGAGCACCGCGAGCACGCGCCAGAAGCGCGCCGCGGTGAGGTACGGCGCCGGCCCGGCGGCCGCCGCGTCCGGAGAGGCGCCGGCGCTCACGTGCAGGACAGCACCGTACGGATGCCGCGCGCGGCGCGCAGATCGTCGAACGCCAGGTTGATCTCGGCGAGTGGGCGGCGCGCGGTGATCAGCGCCGCGAGATCGAGCCGGCCGCCCCGGTGCAGCTCGAGCAGGCGCGGGATGTCGCGCCGCGCCTGGCAGCTGCCGAGCGCACAGCCGAGCACCTTCTTCTCGCTCAGCGTGAACAGCGCGGCCGGCGCGATGCTGATGACCTCGTCGAGCGGCGCGGCGCCGACGCACACCGTCGTGCCGCCGTTGCGCGTCGCCGCGATGCCGGTCTGCACGAGACTCGCCCGTCCGACGGCATCGAACGCGTAGTCGGCGCCGACGCCGGTGAGCGCATGCACGCGCGCGACCACGTCCTCGGCGGTCGGATCGAGCACCGTCGTCGCACCGAAGCACAGCGCGCTCTCGCGCCGCGGCTCGACCGGATCGGCGGCGATGATCTGCGCCGCGCCGGCGACCCGCGCCCCCTGCACGATGCTGAGCCCGATGCCGCCGAGCCCCATCACCAGCACCGTTGCACCGGCCTCGACGCGCGCGGTGTTGAGCACCGCACCGACGCCGGTCTGCACCGCGCAACCGACGACGCACGCGACCTCCGGCGGAATGCCGTCGGGAATTGGCACGGCGCCCGCGGCCGGCACCGTGACGTACTCGGCAAAGGCACCGAGCCCGACGCCGCGATAGATGATCTCGCCGCCGCGCTGCAGGCCCGTGGTGCCGTCGGCGAACATGTTCGTCTGCAGCTCCTGCTGGTTGACGCACACGCCGGGCTCGCCGCGCACGCACCAGTAGCAGCTGCCGCACGGCGGGATCGGCGTCAGCACGACGGCGTCGCCGACCGCGAGGCCGGTGACGTCGGGGCCGAGCGCGTCGACGACGCCCGCCGCCTCGTGCCCGAGGATGATCGGCGTCGGGCTCGGGAACGTGCCCTCGGCGATGCTGAGATCGGAGTGGCAGACGCCGCAGTGCGTGACGCGCACACGCACCTGCCCCGCCTTCGGCGGCGCGATCTCGACGTCGTCCCACACCTGCAACGGCATCCCGGCCTGCTCGAGAACGGCGGCTCGCATCCGCGCTCAGTACCACCGTCCGCGCGCACGCCGCCACTGGCCACAGGCGGTCGCGTGCACCCTTCCCGGGGGCTCCGAAGACGGGCCTGTAGCCGCGGCCCCTGTGGCCGCCGGCGGTGCGCCAGCACCGCCGGGTTGGGCGGCTCGGCATCGATGGGTGGCGGAACGTCTGTGCCGAATGAAGCGCCCGTTGCTCAATCCAACAGGCGCCGACGGAGCGGCGCCCTCCAGGGCGCTGCGGACAGACGGGCCGTTTCGCATGAGGCGACGCGCCCACCCGCGTGCCTGCGGAGCACGCATGCAGCCTCTGGCAAGCTCAGCGAAAGCGTTCCGGGTGGAGGAAACGCGCGACGGTTTCGAGCGTCTGCGCGACGCGCGGGCCGGGGCGCAGGAGCTCGTAGGCGCGGTAGCCGTGGATGCGTTTGTCGCGCACCGCGGGGATGGTCGGAAACGGTTCCCAGAACGCCAGCACGCTGGCGCGGTCCTGCGCCTCCTCGCTGCCCATGCCGGCATCGATGATCACCTCCGGCGCCTGGGCGACGACGAACTCGAGGCTGATGGTCGGCCACGTGCGGCCGGTGCCGGCGGCGATGTTGCGGCCGTGGGCGCGGGTGATGAGCTCGTCCTGGTAGGTGCCGGGGCCGGCGGCGACCAGCGGCGCGCGGCCGACGAGGAGGAGCGTGCGCACGTCGGCGGCACCGGCGAGGCGGCGCTCGACCGCGTCGAGCTCGGCCTCGATCCGCGCGATCAGTTGCGCCCCCGCCTCGGGCACGCCGGTCGCGTCGGCGATGGTGCGGATCCCGGCTATGATCTCGGCGATGCGCTCGGGGTTCACGACCAGCACGGTCAGCCCGAGCTCCTGCAGGCGCTCGACCGGCGCGCGGTTGCCGGGGCTCGGCACGGCGATGACGAGATCGGGACGGCGCGCGAGAATGCGCTCGACGTTCGGCTGCAGGAAGGTGCCGACGCGCTCGATGCGCGCCGCTTCCGGCGGATAGTCGCAGTACGTGGAAACACCGATGACGCGCTCGCCGATGCCGAGCGCAAAGAGCATCTCGGTCACCGATGGCGCGAGCGAGATGATGCGCTCGGGCGCCGCGCCCGCCGGCGCGGCGAACAGCACGAGGAGCAGCGCAATCGCCGCTGCCCGTTCCCATCGGCACCCGGTTCGTGTCGAGATCACCCGACACCAGATACGCGATTGCTGCGCATTCGACACGCCGGGTGTTCGATGACGCGTTGGTTACGCGCATTCGACACGCCAGGTGTTCGAGACGAGGCGATCTGTCGAACGGCGCCGCCCATCCCTCTGCTCAACACGTCAGCACGACGCGCGCTGTGCTGTTGAGCCGGTCACCCACGGCGCGAGCGAGATGATGCGCTCCGGTGTCCGATGACGCGCTGGAGGGCCGCGCTTCCGCGCGGCCGCCAACGGACGTCACCTTTCGCATGAGGTAGCGCGCG